>NZ_JAWDID010000007.1:0-152463 GCF_032464875.1 Allobosea rubneri | reverse complement strand
AGTCGTCACGGGCCGGCCTCTTCCACGGGGAACACGCGACTGATCAGAGAGCCAACTTCCCCTTCCGGCCCATCTGAGACATTCGTCGTCAGCCGACTTGACACCCATGGCCCAATAGAGAAGCCCGGCCATACGGCCGGGCTTCTCTTTCTTGTCTAGCAGGCCAGATCGCTTACGCGGCCATCGCCTTGCGCAGGTTCTCGCTGACCTTGTCGAGGAAGCCGGTGGTCGAGAGGAACTTCTGGTCTGGGCCGACCAGCAGTGCGAGATCCTTGGTCATGTCGCCAGCCTCGACCGTGTCGACCGTGACCTTCTCGAGCAGGGCCGCGAACTTCGCGAGCTCGGCATTGTTGTCGAGCTTGGCGCGATGGGCGAGACCGCGGGTCCAGGCGAAGATCGAGGCGATCGAGTTGGTCGAGGTCTCTTTGCCCTTCTGGTGCTCGCGATAGTGGCGGGTCACCGTGCCGTGCGCGGCCTCGGCCTCGACGGTCTTGCCGTCCGGCGTCATCAGCACCGAGGTCATCAGGCCGAGCGAGCCGAAGCCCTGCGCGACGGTGTCGGACTGCACGTCGCCATCGTAGTTCTTGCAGGCCCAGACATAGCCACCCGACCACTTCATCGCAGACGCGACCATGTCGTCGATCAGGCGGTGCTCATAGGTGATGCCGAGCTTGTCGAACTCAGCCTTGAACTCGGCCTCGTAGATCTCCTGGAAGATGTCCTTGAAGCGGCCGTCATAGGTCTTGAGGATGGTGTTCTTGGTCGAGAGATAGACCGGGTACTTGCGCATCAGGCCGTAGTTCAGCGAGGCGCGGGCGAAGTCCTTGATCGACTCGTCGAGGTTGTACATCGCCATGGCGACGCCGGCCTCCGGAGCCTTGAAGACCTCCTTCTCGATGACGTTGCCGTCCTCGCCGACGAACTTGATCGAGAGCGTGCCCTTACCGGGGAACTTGAAGTCGGTGGCGCGGTACTGGTCGCCGAAGGCATGGCGGCCGATGACGATCGGCTGGGTCCAGCCCGGCACCAGGCGCGGCACGTTCTTGCAGATGATCGGCTCGCGGAAGATCACGCCGCCGAGGATGTTGCGGATCGTGCCGTTCGGCGACTTCCACATCGACTTGAGGTTGAACTCCTTCACGCGCGCCTCGTCCGGCGTGATCGTCGCGCACTTCACGGCGACGCCGTGCTTCTTGGTGGCGTTGGCGGCGTCGATCGTGACCTGATCGTCGGTCTTGTCGCGGTTCTCGACCGAGAGGTCGTAATAGTCGAGTTCGAGATCGAGATAGGGGAAGATCAGCGTGTCCTTGATCTTCTGCCAGATGATGCGGGTCATCTCGTCGCCGTCCATGTCGACGACCGGGTTGGCGACCTTGATCTTGCTCATGTGATACGACCCCTGCTTCTGGCCAGTCTGGAACGGTCCCGAACTGCGGCTTTGGCGCCGCAGCAGGCTCGCGCGCTTCCTAGCGGGTTACGGCCGCAGGGGGAAGCAGGCCTTTTGTGGCAGAGCGGCGGAATATCCGCGAAATGCCGTGCCGGCCGCAGGAAGCCCGGCTTGAACCGTCTCATGTTGCACTGCCGCATTATGAGCACGATCGGCCGGCACCATGGCTTGCTTCGTCATCCGCTCCGCGATCCGATGCATTGACCAGCATATTCTCGACAGCCTCCGCCGGCCTGCTCTGCGCCTCCCTCTCCGTGCTCGCAGCCCCCGCGGCCGCCCGCGAGCAGCCCTCCGGTGCGGGCGCGATTGCGATCCTCGCTCAATACGAGATGACCAGCCTGCCGAACGAGCCCTTCTGGGAAGACCCGGAGCAGGAGGAGGAGCTGGATCCCGTTCTCGCGATCCCGACCCTGATCGCCCCGACGCTCGACAAGAGCTTCGCCTATCACGAGCGAGCACGGCGCTCCGGCCTCGCCCGGCCCGAGGTGGAAACCAGCACGATCCGACGCGGCCTCGGCGCGGTCTCGCGCGGCCCCTATGCGGCGACCGAGCGTGCCGTCGGCTTCAAGATCGGCCCGGACCTGCTCTCGTTCGAAACCGCGATCGTGAGCGGTGCCGGAACCTGGCAAGGCTCCGACACGCGCCTCGACTGGTCGCTGGCAAGGCGCTCCACCGCAGCCGGCAACGGGCTGCTCTGGCGCCTGTCAACCGGCGGCGGCTTCGGCATGGCCGGCAGCGGCAGCCACAACGTCAACGCCATGCTGGGCTATCGCTATTCCCTGTTCGACAATGTGACGCTGATCTCCGAGATCGCCCTCGCCAGCAATTACGCCTTCGCCAGCCAGGCCATGCCCGAGGCGACGCTGACACCGCAGCTCCAGCTGGTCACCGATCTCGGCCTCGCGCCCGGCACGCCCTGGAAGACGACGCTCGACGTCAAGATGAACCGCGAAAGGCAGCTGGGCGGCGGCGACGTCAGGGGCGGCGGCTCGGCGATGCTGCGCTTCGAACTCGGGCCGCGGTGACCGCCCGGCGCTGCGGGCCAGACCCTCGGCGCAAGGCGATCAGGCGAAGGCGGGGGAGCCGGCTGCTTCCCCCGCAGCGGCACTGCCGTCTAGAATTGCATCCATCATCGATGAGCCCATGGCCGACATGCCCAAGGGCCGCCAGCCCATGAAGAGCAGCCGCCCATGACCGTCATCCAGAAATTCGCCCTCGTCACCGGCGGCACGCGCGGCATCGGCGCCGGCGCGGCGCTCGCCCTCGCCGAAGCCGGCTACCGCGTCCTCGCCACCGGCCTCACCGATGAGGAGGTCGCCGCCACGCCGGCCCACGCCGCGATCCGCCATGCCAGGCTCGACGTCACCAAGGACGATCAGGTCGGCGCCATCGTCGCCGGCTGCGAGCGGATCGACGCGCTGGTGAACTGCGCCGGCATGATCCAGCGAGGCGGCAGGGAGTTCGAGATCGAGGCCTTCCGCCTCACCGTCGAGGTCAACCTCACCGGTACCATGCGCATGTGCGTCGCCGCCCGGGACAAGCTCGCGGCGAGCAGGGGCGCCATCGTCAACACCGCCTCGATGCTGACCTTCCACGGCTCGCCCTTCGCGCCTGGCTATGCCGCGTCGAAGGGCGGCGTCGGCCAGCTCACCAAATCGCTGGCTGCCGCCTGGGCCACGGACGGCATCCGGGTCAACGCGGTCGCCCCCGGCTGGATCGCCACCGAGCTGACGCGGCCTCTGGTCGAGGATGCCGAGCGCTCGGCCCCGATCCTGGCGCGCACGCCGATGAACCGCTGGGGCGAGCCCGCCGATATCGGCGGCGCAATCGTCTTCCTGCTTTCGGATGCGGCGCGCTTCGTCACCGGAACCGTCCTGCCGGTGGACGGCGGCTATCTCGCAGTCTGAGCGCCAGACTCTTCAGCCGGGCGACGAAACGCCGCCCGATCAATGACATGGCCCGCTTTCCGGATTCAGTCTAGGAAGGGCCTGAATCGAAAACTCAAGGGTAGAAACGAGCCATGGACAAGGTCAGCCCGATCCCGGTCGCCGCCACGAACGCCGAGCGCTGGACCCCCTATCGCCATCCGCAGCCCAAGGAATCGCCGCCGGAGCTGGTGATCCCCAACGTCATCCCCGAGGATGACCGCGTCTGGGTGCCGGTCGACGACAATGTCTGGTTCCGCCCGCTCTGCCTCTCGGCGACGCGCGGCTACTGGATGAACCTGCTCAAGGTCCGGCGCGCCGGCGTGCTCTCGCGCCATCGCCATCCCCAGCCGGTGCATGGCTATGTGCTCAAGGGCAAGTGGCGCTATCTCGAACATGACTGGGTCGCGACCGAAGGCGGCTATGTCTACGAGGCGCCGGGCGAGACCCACACCCTGGTGGTCGACCCCGATGTCGAGGAGATGATCACCATGTTCCAGGTCAACGGCGCGATGATCTATGTCGACCCCGACGGCAAGTGCCTCGGCTATGACGACGTCTTCACCCGCATCGACAAATGCCGGGCGCACTACGCCGCCAATGGGCTCGGCGCCGATTTCGTCGACCAGTTCATCCGATAAGGCGTCCTCGCCCGCGTTCCGGCCGCGCCGATGCTGTGCGGCCGAACACCATTGCTGAACGATTCTCCGCGCAGTCTGCGGCCCGTGTCGTAGCGGCATGGCGCCGCCGGCCGGAGAACCGTCGATGCGTCTTGCCTTTGCTCTCGTCCTGTCCCTGTCGGCCGCCGTTCTGGCGGGGCCCGCACATGCCCAATCAGGCTTCTACACCGCGCCGCCGGACGAGATCGCCGCGGGCAAGCCTGGCTCGCTGATCCGGAGCGAGCCGCTGCCGGGGGCGCCGGGCAACGCCCGCGCCTACAGGATCCTCTATCGGTCCGTAGGCCTCGATGGAAAGCCGATAGCCGTCTCCGGCGTCGCGGTCGTCCCGGCCGGCACGGCCCCGCGAGGCGGGCGGCCGGTGGTGGCCTGGGCCCACCCCACCACCGGGGTGCAGCCGCAATGCGCGCCCTCTCTCTCCGGCGGAGTCTTCGAGACCATCCAGGGCCTGCGCGCCATGCTCGCCCGGGGCTACATCGTCACGGCGACGGACTATCCCGGCCTCGGCACGCCCGGACCTCATCCCTATCTCGTCGGCGCCAGCGCGGGCCGCTCCGTCGTCGATTCCGTCAGGGCCGTCCAGCAGCTTCCCGACGCCGCAGCGAGCCGCAGCTTCGCCGTCTGGGGCCATTCGCAGGGCGGTCATGCCGCGCTGTTCACGGGGCTTCTCGCCAGGAGTCTCGCGCCTGAGCTGAAGCTGGTCGGCGTCGCGGCGGCAGCGCCGGCGACCGAGCTCGGCACCCTGCTCGCCGACGACATCGACACCGATGGCGGCCGCAACCTGACCGCGATGACGCTCTGGTCATGGTCGCGCGTCTATGGCGCCCCGATGGCACAGATCGTCAACGAACAGGCCGTGCCGATCGTCAACGATCTCGCCGCCGATTGCGTCGAGAGCCTGCGGGACGTCGTGCTGCGGCTCTGGCCGACGCGGCAGCTCGAGCGCCGCTTCCTCACTGATCAGAATTTCGGTACGCGCGAGCCCTGGCGCACCCTGCTGGCACGCAACTCGCCCGGCGTGACGCCGCGCGGCGTATCGGTCTATATCGCGCAGGGCACGAGCGACACGCTGGTGCGCCCGCAGGTCACCCGCGCCTATGCCCAGACGCTGTGCCGGGCCGGCCGCGCCGTCCAGTTCGATGCGTTGCAAGGGATCGGCCATCTGCCCGCGGCAATCGACAGCGCCGCGACAGCCGTCGCCTGGATGGACCAGCGTTTCCGGGGCGAGCCTGCGCCGAACAATTGCGCGTCGTTGAATTAGCCGTGGCGGCGCCGGGGCATTGCCGTCCCGGCGTCAGCGTCCGAGCTTCGCCAGTTCCACCGCGGCGCGCAGCTCGATATGCGCCAGCACCTCGTCGAGCCGCGGATCGTCCGTGTTCTCCCGCCGCGTCGACAGCATCGCCTTGAGGCGCTCCAGTTCGGCGAGCTGAACCCGGCCGGAGAGCAGCGCCGCCTTCAGCCGGTCGAGCCCGTCGAGCAGGTCGTGGCCGCGGCGCGCCTGGCGGCGTCGGCGTTCCTGGCCGCCTTCCTCCTCCTGCACCAGCAGCAGGCCATCGAGCGGGCCGGCATGGCTGACGGCGGAAGATTGCGTGCTCGCGGCCGTCTCGCGCCCCGGAAGGCTGAAGCTCGTGCCGCTCGCGGCCTTGCCGCGGCTCGTCGCTCCGGTCGAGGTGATGGCTGCGCGCTGGTCGATGCGGATCATGGCGCTCTCGAGGTCGGTTCGAACTGCTGGCTCTTTGACCCCGCCCGACCCTGCCTCCGTTTTGCCGGCGGCAGGGTTAACGAGCGGTAAACGACCCGGCAGGAATTGCCGTGCCCGGCAGGTTTGGACATGTTCCCGACCTGCCGCCGATTAAGCCGGGCATCGTTAAAGCTATGATTAAGAACGGTTTTCGAATTTTCTGGAACTGGCACGCAGTTCGCAAGGCGTTTGTCGTCCGACGACGCTTGAACCCGGTAGCCACATGTTCGCCCTCTTCCCGATCCGCCATTTGCTGACGCAGGCTGCCGCAACGCTGCTGCTCGTCGGCGCGGCGTGGGCGGCGGATCTGGCGCAGGGTCCGGGGCCGGCGCCTGGACAGGCCCGCGCCGGATCGGCGGCGAAGGTCGCCGCAGCCTCGTTCGGCGGCACCCATGGCACCTCGCCCGGCCTCGGCGGCGCGCTCTCGCGCATCAAGGACCTCGCCTCGGTCGAAGGCGTCCGCTCCAACCAGATTCTCGGCTACGGCATCGTCGTCGGCCTCAATGGCACCGGCGACACGCTGAACAACGCCCCCTTCACCAAGCAGTCGCTGCAGGCGATGCTGGAACGGCTCGGCGTCAACACCCGCGGCGCCAATATGCGCACCGCCAACGTCGCCGCGGTGATGGTGACGGCCAACCTGCCGCCCTTCGCCACCCAGGGCACGCGTCTCGACGTCACCGTCTCGGCGCTGGGCGACGCCAAGTCGCTGCAGGGCGGCACTCTTCTTGCGACGCCGCTGCTCGGTGCCGATGGCGAGGTCTATGCGGTCTCGCAGGGCCCCGTCGCGATCTCCGGCTTCTCGGCCGAGGCCGAGGCCGCCAAGATCACCCGCGGCGTGCCGACCGTCGGCCGCATCGCCAATGGCGGCCTGGTCGAGCGCGAGATCGACTTCGCGCTCAACAAGCTCAAGACGCTGCGCCTTTCGCTGCGCAATCCCGACCTCACCACGGCAAGGCGCGTCGCCGCCGCGATCAACGACTTCATCGGCGGCGATTCCGCCGAGCCGACCGACCCTTCGACGATCGTGCTGCAGATCCCGCCGCGGTTCCAGGGCAACATGATCCGGCTGCTGACGGATATCGAGCAGCTCCGCGTCGAGCCCGATCAGGGCGCGCGCGTCATCATCGACGAGCGCTCGGGCATTATCGTGATGGGCCGGGACGTGCGGGTCTCCACCGTCGCCGTCGCCCAGGGCAACCTGACCGTGACGATCTCCGAGGAGCCCCAGGTCAGCCAGCCCAACGAGTTCGGCAACGGCCGAACGGTCGTCGTGCCGCGCAGCAACGTCAAGGTCGACACCGAGGGCACGAACAAGCTCGCCCTCGTCAAGGAGAGCGTCACGCTGCGCGAGCTGGTGGACGGCCTCAACGCGCTCGGCATCGGCCCGCGCGACCTGATCTCCATCCTGCAAGCCATCAAGGCAGCCGGCGCGCTGCAAGCTGAAATCGAGGTGATGTAATGAGTGCTGCCCTCGCCATCCCCGCCGCCAAGCTCGCGCTCGGCGCCGCCGCCAACATCGCCCATGGCATCGCCAGCGCTTTCGACGGCAGCAAGGCCGCCAAGGCCAAGAAGACGGCCGACGAGTTCGAGACCGTCTTCCTCGAGAACTTCACCAAGAGCGTGATGGATTCCTCCGGCACCGAGGGACCGCTCGGCGAGAACGGCACCGGCGGCGAGGTCTATCGCTCGATGCTGACCCAGGAATATGCCCGCCATCTGCAGAAGGCCGGCGGCCTCGGCCTCTCCGACCAGATCCTGCGCGACCTGATCCAGGTCCAGGCCAAGGCCTCAGGCACCAACGCCGGAGGCGGCCATGCTGGCTAGGCCGCCCGTCATCGACGAGCGCCCGCGTGTCGGCAACGCGATCGAGGCGGAAGGTCTGATCGAGGCGGTGTCCGAGGCGCTCGGAGCGCTGTCGCATCTGGTCGGCGAGGAGACCGCGCTGGTCAAGGCCGGCAGGCTCAAGGACGCGATGGAACGCGAGCCGCGCAAATCCGAGCTCGCGGGCATCTACATGAAGGGCGTCGAGCAGATCAAACTGAATGCCGTCGCGCTCGCGCGCTTCGTCCCGGAGAAGGTCAAGCGACTGAAGGCGGCGCATCTCGCCTTCCAGGAGCTTATCGAGACAAATCAGGCCGTGCTGGCAACGGCGCGGGCCGTGTCGGAATCGATCGTGCGGGACCTCGCCGCGGATGCCAACAGGCCGATGAAGGCTGCGGGCTATGGTCCGGCGGCGACGGTAGGCGCCGGCGTCTTCGCCCGGCCGAATGCGGGACCGATGGTGATCTCGAAGAGCCTCTAGCCGCGCTCCGCTCAGCTCAGCGAGACAGGACAGAGCGCGCCTCGCGCGCGCTCAGCAAAATCCTTAACCAAAAGCGGCCCTTAGCAGCCAATCCTTCACAATTTATCAATTTCCGTAACGGCAGATTCAACTTTCCCCGCCATGCTCGCTATCATGAACTGAGTCCGTCTCAGGCAGGAGGAGTCCAGAATGGATTTCGGCGGGGCACCCAGAATGATCGCCACCGGCGCCGCGCAGGCGACGGTGCGGACCGATATTGCAATCCAGCCCGGCAGCGCGCCGGTCGAGCTTCCGGCCGAGAAGACCGTGCAGTCCGCCGCGGCTGGCGAGGCCCTCCAGCTCGATATCCGCGCACGCGCCAATGAGAAGCGCCAGGAGCAGGCGCAGTACCGCCAGAACCAGGACGACGCCGTCAACCGCGAGCGCACCGAGGCGGCCTATCAGAAGCAGGAACGGCGCGAGGCCGTCGACCGGCGCCTGGTGATCGACTCGAAGACCCACAGCATCGTGCTCCAGAAGACGGACCCGGACACCGGCGAGACGGTCGAGCAACTGCCCGACGAGACCATGCTCAAGCTGCGCGCCTTTTCCCGCGACCTGATCGAGCGAGCGCGCGAGACGACCATGTCCTCCTCGCACGTCGTCGAACGCACGGCCTGAACCAGGCTACCGATCGCTCCGCGTTCCATCGCCCGCCGTCGCTCGCGCAAGGCTGAGCCGGCGGGCGATGGCGTTTTAGGGCCTCTGCTCGCCCGCGCGCGACGCCCTCGCTCGTTTCACCCGCAGTTAACCACGCGCCGGTTTCGCCCAATTTCCGGGCAATTCGCCGGGCCGAATTTACCGCTTGTTACGAGATGGACCCCGATGGTCGCCGGGTCCTGGCCAGAACGGCCCGGACGCCAGAAGGCATCATACCAGAAGGGTATTCTACGATGGCTACCGTCTCCCTCTCTTCCGGCGTGCGCAGCGCGCTGACCTCGCTCTCCCAGACCACCGCTGCCTCCCAGCAGGGTCAGTTCCGTCTTGCCACCGGCAAGAAGGTCAACTCCGCTGTCGATAACCCGGTGAACTACTTCACCTCTGCCGGCCTCAACGACCGCGCCGGCCAGATGACCAACCTCCTCGACGGCATCTCCAACGGCATCCAGACGATCCAGGCGGCTTCGCAGGGCATCGACTCGGCCGTCAAGCTCGTCGAGTCGCTGCAGTCGACCATCAAGCAGGCTCAGGCCGACGCCGCCGCCAACCGTCCGAACAAGGTCGGCGCCGCCGACGTGCTGGCCACCGCGGCCGAAGTCACCGCCACCGGTGGCAAGAGCCGCAAGGACATCGCGCTCGACAAGCGGATCAGCGCTGCCGGCGCTCCCGCCGCGGCCACCGCCTCCAGCGCCGGCCACCTGATCAACGCGACCACGACGCCGGCAACGGCTCTGACGGTCTCGGCCGGCTCGACCACCTTCACGGTCGACCTCGCCGCGAACGCGACTGTTCGTGACCTCGTCAACACGATCAACAGCTCGGGCCTGGCTACTGCCTCAGTCGACGATTCCGGTCGCCTCAACGTCACCGCCGCCGGTTCGGACACGCTGCGCATCGGTCTCGGCGCCGGCGCCGACGCGACCGCGGCCCGCACCAACAGCACGGCTGCTGGCAACCAGAACGCCGCCATCGGCCTTGCAACCGCCGACGGTGATGCGGCCGGCGCCGGCATCGTGGCGTCTGGCGGCAACTCGACTGTCCGCTCGAACCTGATCAAGCAGTTCAACGACCTGCGCACACAGATCGACCAGCTTGCCAAGGACTCGAGCTTCAACGGCAAGAACCTTCTCGCCGGCGACAAGCTCTCGATCGTCTTCAACGAGAAGACCGGGACGCAGCAGTCGAAGCTCGACGTCCAGGGTTCGGTGCTGACGGCCGCCAACCTCGGCGTGCTGACGGCCGGTACGACCGATGCGGCCGGCGTGTCGTTCAACATCCAGAACGACGCGTCGCTCGACACGGCGTCCGACACGCTGACCAACGCACTGACCTCGCTACGCTCGACCGCCTCCTCGCTCGGCTCCAGCATGTCCGTCGTCCAGACCCGTCAGGACTTCACCAAGAACCTGGTGAACACCCTGACCCAGGGCGCCGACAATCTGGTCCTCGCCGACTCCAGCGAGGAAGGCGCCAAGCTGCTCGCCCTGCAGACCCGCCAGCAGCTGTCGCAGACGGCCCTGTCGCTGGCCTCGCAGGCCGACCAGGCGGTGCTGCGTCTGTTCTGATCCTTCGGTCCCGCAGGAGCGGGCCAGCCCACAGAAGTGGGACGAAGCCAAAGGGCGGCGGGGCGAAAGCTCCGCCGCCTTTTTCGCGTCACCGGGCGCCGGCAAGTCGTTAACCGGTTGTTAGCCTTAAGAAAGGATTATCTCGCTAGACCAAACCGCACGGGCGCTCGAATCGCGCCTTCAGGGGACCGAAGATGGCGAATACGATTCTCACCAGCGGCGTCAGGGCCAATCTTCTGACCCTCCAGCAGACCACTGCCGAGCAGGGTATCATCCAGAACCGCCTCGCCACCGGCAAGCGCGTCAATTCTGCCATCGACAACCCCGTCAACTACTTCACCTCGCTCGGCCTGAACGACCGCGCCAATGAGCTGAAGGGCCTGCTGGACGGCATCTCGAACGGCATCCAGACCATCACAGCCGCCTCGCAGGGCATCGACTCCATCACCAAGCTGGTTCAGTCGCTACAGTCGACCATCAAGCAGGCGCAGGCGGATGCTGCCGCCAACCGCCCGAACCGGATCGGCACGTCCGACGTCCTCGCCGATGCTGGGGAAGTGACCGCGACCAACGGCAAGAGCCGCAAGGACATCGCGCTCGACAAGCGGATCAGCAACGCCGGCGCGCCTGCCGACGCGACCGCCACGAGCGTCGGCCATCTGATCAACGCGACCACGACGCCGGCAACCGCCCTGACGATCTCTGCCGGCTCGACCACCTACACCGTCGACCTCGGTGCCAACGCGACCGTCCGCGACCTCGTCAACGAGATCAACAAGTCCGGTATCGCGACCGCGACCATCGACGATTCCGGCCGCCTCAACGTCACTGGGGCCGGCTCGGACACACTGCGCGTTGGCATCGGCGCCGGCGCCGACGCGACCGCGGCCCGCACCAATGCCTCTAGCGCGACCAACCAGAACGCCACCTTTGGCCTGCTCGTCGCTGACGGCAACTCGGCCGGCGCCGGCATCACCTCGACCGGCGGCAATTCCACCGTCCGCTCCAACCTGATTAAGCAGTTCAACGACCTGCGCGACCAGATCGACAAGCTCGCCCAGGACGCCGGCTATAACGGCAAGAACCTGCTCAACGGCGACAAGCTCTCGATCATCTTCAACGAGAAGACCGGGACGAACCAGTCGAAGCTCGACATCCAGGGCGAAACACTGTCCGCTGCCAATCTCGGCGTGCTGACTGCGGTCAGCGGCACGGCCCTGACCGGCCAGTTCAACATCCAGGACGACACCTCGCTGAACACCGTCGCGGACACGCTGACCAGCGCGCTCTCCTCGCTGCGCTCGATCTCCTCGACGCTCGGCTCGAATCTCTCGGTGGTCCAGACCCGTCAGGACTTCACCAAGAACTTGGTCAACACCCTGACCACCGGCGCCGACAATCTCGTGCTCGCTGACTCCAACGAGGAAGGCGCCAAGCTGCTCGCGCTCAACACCCGCCAGCAGCTCTCGCAGACGGCGCTGTCGCTGGCCTCGCAGGCCGACCAGGGCGTGCTGCGTCTCTTCGGCTGATCCCGAAGGGCGCCGCCCCCCGCCAGCCAGAAGGCAGGAAAGACAATGGCCCTCAAGGTCGAGCTCAAACCGAACGAGCGCATCATCATCGGCTCGGTCGTCATCCGCAACGACGAGCAGCGCACGCGCTTCTTCATCGAGGGCGACGCGCCGATCCTGCGCGAGAAGGACATCCTCACCCCGGCAACCGCCGACAGCCCGGCCAAGAAGATCTACCTGGCCGTCCAGCTCATGTATCTGGCCGGCAGCGCGACGCACCAGCACGAGGTCTATTTCCAGCTGGTGCGCGACTTCCTCCAAGCCGCGCCGAGCGCTCTGCCGCATGTGTCTGAGATCAATAACTGCATCTTAAGCTCCGAACTCTACAAAGGTCTGAAATCAGCCAAGAAGCTGATTGCGTACGAGGCGGAGCTTATCGAGAATGCAAAGCGGGTTTAATGCTTACGCCGCAGCGGCCAAATCTGCGCAGAATACAGCTTCCCCCCGTGAATTGGAGGCTTCACTGCTGCTCAAAGCCGGCTTCCGGCTCCAAGCAATTGCAGACGATTGGGCCGGCCGCTCACGAGAACTCGACGAAGCCCTGAACTATAACCGCAAGCTCTGGACCTTGCTGGTCTCGGCCGTGATCGCGGAGGACAATCCGCTGCCGGTCGACATCAAGCGCAACATCCTGTCGCTGGCGAACTTCATCTTCAACCACACCTTCCGCGTCGCGGCCAATCCTGGCCCGGCCGCACTAACCGTGCTGGTCGACATCAACCGCGACCTCGCAGCGGGCTTGCGCGGGCGCTGAGCCCTTTCCTGGGCCGCCTCGCCCCTGACTGAACCGAAACGAAAACGCCGCCCGAACTCCGGGCGGCGTTTTCGTTTGTGGCGACCACGGCAAGGCGAAGGCGGCGCCGAGCGCCGCCCCGATCGGTTACAGATAGTTCGTCAGGCTCAGCTTGGAGAGGATCGAGGTGACCTGATAGCTCGCCTGCAGCTGGTTCTGCAGGGCGAGGATCTGCACCGCCACCTCCTCGGTGGTGACGTTCTCGATGCCGTCCAGCGTCGTCGTCAGATAGTTCTTGGTCGCGGTGTGCCGTTCCTTGGCCTGCGCCAGCGCCGTCTGCGCCGTGCCGAACTCGACGATGATCTCGGAGGGGTTCTGGACGCCGGGCGGGAAGCCCAGCGCATCGCGGGCCCGCTCGGTCATCGCCTCGTAGCGCGCCTCGGAATTGGGATCGCTCGCCTGGAAGGTCTCGGCCGCCAGCACCGCGAACTGCGCCAACCCGGTCCGGAACGCTTCCTCGTTGGCGCGCGCGCCGGTCGCGACGATCTGGCTCTGGTCGGCCTGGGTGCTGGAGGTGGCGCGCGCCGGGCCGGCCGCGTCGTCGCCCCTGTACCAGATCACCGTATTGGCATCGGTGCCGGGCGCCGGCGCCGTGGACGCGGTGTCGAAGGGCGGCCCCGGCACCCGCAGCGGCGGATTGCTCGGGCTGCCATTGAAGAAATCCTTGGCCGCGACCTGGGCCGACGAAGCCGACAGGGTGGTGTTCGCCTCGCGTTTCAGCGCCGCGTCGATGGTCGCGCGCAGATTCGTCGCCGTCGCATTGTTGTCCGCGCCGATCACGAAGCTGCCATGGGCGGTGCCGTCCGTGCCCTCGGCGCGGGCGGTCAGCGTGATCTCCTCCTTCGTACCATCCGGCAGTTCGAGCTTGATCGTCAGCGTCTCGCCGGGCAGCGGGGTTCCCACCACGTTGACCGCGATATCGGCCGGCGGTCCGGCAGTGTAGTTCACCGTCAGCGCCGCCGAGTTGGTCGAGGCGCCGGTCAGGTCGAAGCCATAAGGCGGGTCGCCCGCCTCCTTCGCGATCGTCGCCGAGGTGCCGGCACCGCCCGTCGTCAGCCGGCCGAGCCCGTTGGCGCCGAGATCGGCCTGCCGGCGCTCGGAGATCAGCTGTTTCAGCCCGGCGCGGTTGGCGCCGTCTCCATTCATGATCAGCGAATAGTTGGCAACCGGTTCGACATCGGCCGTGCGGCCGGAGAACAGGTAGCGGCCATTGACGTTGGTGTTGAGCAGATCGAGCGTCTGCTTGAACTTCTCCTCGGCCAGAACCTGCGGCGCGGAGCGTCCGGTCGAGCTCGGCAGATAGCTGCCGGTGCGCGTGTCGCTCACCGTCTCGCGCGTCATCTTGGCGAAGTTCTCGACCGCCGTGGAAGCAAGCTTCAGATTGACTTCGGAGCGCTGGATCCCCGTCAGGTAGCCTTCGAGCGTCGAGAGCTTGTTGTTGAGATCGAGGCTCCGGCTCCGGTCCATCCCAAGGCCAGCGAAGGTATCGCTCTTCTTCTTGGTGGCGAGCTGGCGCTGCAGATCGTCGAACTGCGCGCGGCTGGAGACGAACTGGTTCGGCTTGGCCGAGCGATAGGCGCCGGTGCCGGTGGCGGTGATGGTCATGGCGCGGTTTCCTTACAGCCTCAACAGCACGTCGAGCAGCTCCTTGACGGTCGAGATCACCCGCGCATTGGCGGCGTAAGCCGACTGGAGCTCGATCAGGGTGGACATTTCCTGGTCGACATTGACCTGTGCATCCTCGAGGAAGCGGCTCTGCACGGCCGCGAGCGCGACCTGCTGCCCCTCGTCGAGCCGCTGGGCGGCGGCGCTCGCCTGCCCCTGCCCGGCCACGACGCGCTGGACGAAGTTCGCCATCGTCATCGAGGAGGTCGCGCCCGAGCCGTCGAAGCCGGTGGCGTTGGTGAAGCTGCGCTGGCTCGAGGTCAGCCGGTCGAGCAGGAACTGCGGCCGGGTCGTGTCGCCCTGCGGTGTCGTGGGGGTGAGCAGCACCAGGGACTTGGGGTCGCTCACGAGATTAGGGTTCACCACGATCCGCGAGGCGAAGCCCACCGACTGCGCCCCACCCTCGTAGGACCCGGTATAGGCGCCATTGGCGCGGCCGGAATCGACGAAGAACGGCAGCTCCGCCGTGCCCCCGGTCAGCGAGTCCTGCGTCGGGCGCGCGATCAGGCCGACGACGTCGCGCGTGCCGGCGGCTCCGTCGTCGACGATGCGCAGCACCGAGCCGGTGTTCGAAATTGTGAAGCCGGGACCGACCGCCGCCTGCATCTGCGCCGCGACCGAGGCCGGGCCGCCGGAGAAGTCGATGCCGATGACGCGGTTGTTGGCATCGCCCTGGGCCGAGGCAGGCAGCGGCAGCGACGCGGCGGAATCGACGCGCACGAAGGTGTAGCGCTGGGTCTGCCTGCCGGGCGTGACCTTGTAGTCGAGCGTCACCGTATTGCCGGCCTTCAGGCCGTTGAGGTCGACATCGAAGCCAGTCGCCGCGCCGGCGGTGGCAGCCGTTCCCGCGACTTCGCGATCGGACAGCGCGCTGGCGAGCTGGGCGGCAATCTCGTCGAGCTGCGCCTGCGCCTGCACCAGCGTCTTGTCGCGCAGCTCGAGCAGCGCGCCGATCTCACCGGAGCGGAAGGTGTTGTTGGCGATGGCGTCGAAGCCGTTGCCGGAGAGATCCCTTGCGACGATCGTGCCGACGCCGCGCTGCGCCGGGTCCGTGCTCCATTGCGCGTTCGGGCCGAGCGCGCTGCGCTGGTCGAACTCGAAGCGGACGGTCGGGCGGCCATCGAAGAGCTGCGTGCCGGAGGCGGCGGTAATGGTGATCGCGCCGCTCGGCTGCTCCTGGGTCCGGATCTCGAGATACTGCGAGAGTTCCGAGACGATCCGCTCGCGCTGGTCGCGCAGATCGGCGTTGCCCGAACTCGCCTCGCCATTGACGATGCGGGCGTTGACGTTGGTCAGCGAGTCCAGCAGCTCGTTGACCCGGCCGACTGCATTGCCGATGCCCGCCTCGGCCTGGTTGCGCAGGGTCTGCACACCCTCGGAGACCGTGCGCAGCCGGTTCGCGAGCTGGCTCGCGGAGTTAAGGACGGCGGTGCGGTTGGTATAGGAGGACGGATCGTTCCGCAGCGCCTGCAGCGAGCTGGTGAAGGTGCTGAACATCGAGTCGAGCGCGGTCGCACTGCCGGGCGCGCCATAAAGCTGGTCGAGCCCGGCAAAGGCCTCGGCCCGCGTCGCGGTGTAGGCCGCGCCCGAGGTCTCCTGCCAGAGCTGGTGCTGGACGATCCGGTCGAGCAAGCGCTGGACGTTCGGATTGCCGACGCCGACATTGCGCCCGGCATTGGTATCGACATTCGAGACCGAACGCCGGACATAGCCGGCGGTGCCGACATTGGCGACGTTCTGCGAGATGACGCCGATGCCGGCCTGCGTGCCGCGCAGGCCGGAAATGGCGGTGTCGAGAGCGGTTCCGAGCCCCATCGTCAACTCCTGTCGTCTCGCCCCGGCCCTCCTGGACCGTCAGGCTCCGGCTGCCCGGTCGTCCTCAGCGGATGATGTTGAAGACGTCGCGCAGCATCTCCTGCGCCGTCGAGATCACCTTGGTGTTGGCCGAATAGGCCTGCTGGGTGACGATCATCTTCGAGAACTCGTCGGCGATGTCGGTGTTGGATTGCTCGACATTGCCGCCGATCAGCGCTGCGGTGCCGAGGCCGACGATCGGCGCACCCGACTCGATTGTCTCTTCAAAGGCGCCGCCATCGAGACGTTTCAGCGCGTTGCCGGCGTTGAAGCGGGCGACGGCGATCTGCGCCAGCGCCACGACCTGGCCGTTGCTGAAGGTGCCGATCACCTGGCCCTCGTTCGAGATCGAGACCCGGTCGAGCGTGCCGGCGGTGTAGCCGTTCTGGCGGATGCTGCGGGCGTCGATCTGGCCGCTGGTGTCGCCGTTCTGGGTCAGGCTGGTGCCGTTGGTGACAATGGTGATGGGAGCGGCGGCGGGGGAGATCGCGGTGCCGCCGATCGTCATCGGCGGGATGACGATGTTGCCGTTTGCCGGCAGCGTCATCTTGCCGGTCGTGTCGAAGGTGATGTTGGTATTGATGTTCCGGTAGGCGACCGCCGCGCCGGTCGCGCCGGTATTCTCGGCGACGAACAGGTTCCAAGTGTCGGGCGTGCCCGGTGCCGGCGTAGTCGTGGCGTTGGAAATCTTGGCCCAGCGAAGCTCGACGCTCGTCGCCTTGCCGAGCGTGTCGTAGACCGTGACCGAGCCACCGGGGATCGAGCGGTTGAGGAAAGTGGTGAGGTCGCTGCCGACGACAGTGCCGGTACCACCCGGCGTGATGCTGGGGTTGGTGCCGAAGCCCGTGCCGGCATTGAGCAGCTCGGATCCAAGTGTCGTCGAAACGGCGCTGTTGGTCTTCGGATAGGCTGGAATGTTGGCGCTGTATTCGATCTGCGTCGTCGCCTTGGCCGGGAACTGGTCCTTGGTGATGCGCAGCACATCGGGCTGGCTGCCGATTACCTGGCCGGTGACGGGGTCGATCTTCTGGCCCTTGAGATAGTAGCCGGCGCCGTTGACGAGATAGCCGTCGGCATCGAAATCGAAATCGCCGCGACGGGTGTAGAGATTGGTGTTGGCGAACTGGGTCGAGGCACCGACGCCGCTCTGGCGCTGGTCGACCACGAAGAAGCCGTCGCCGTTGATGGCCGCATTGGTGTCGATGCGGGTCGCGTTGAGGTCGCCCTGGATGGTGTTTGTCGCACGGCTATAGGAGGCGACCGAGCCGGCGATCTGCCGGTTCAGTGCTGAATCCGGCACCAGGTCCGAGAAGCTGGTGTCGACCCGCTTGAAGCCGGCGGTACGCGAGTTCGCAATGTTGCCGGAGATATTCTCGAGGGCATAGGACTGGGCCTGCATGCCCGTCACCGCCGTCGTCAGCGCACTGAAAACACCCATCGCAACCTCACCTGGCCATCAGACCCGGACAGCGCCCCCCATGGGCGGCATGTCGAACCGCAGGTGAGTTTGCACAGCCCGTGCCACCGCGAGGGCTGAGATATTTCAAGAGCTTGGATGGTTTTCAGAATCTTTCCCGGCGCTTCCGACCGGGCAGATTCATCCGGCACCGGCAAATTCTGCCGAGCGCGATCGTCATTTCCGGCGCGAAACGCAGCGCCGGCCCGGAACGACGATGAGGCTCAACCGTCCTTGCCGCCCCAGCCCGACAGGTCGCCCGCCACGTCGGAGAGTCCCGGCGGCTGCGCCTCGACGAAAGGCAGCGGCCGGCAGACAGCGATCGCGGCAAGGCCAATGCGCGCGGTCAGGAGCCCGTTCAGCACGCCCTCGCCGAGCTTGGCCGAGAGCCTCGCAGCGAGCCCCTGGCCGAGCACCTGCTGGATCACCGCATCGCCGGCCGCGATGCCACCGGTGACGACGAGATGGCCGAGCACCTGCCGTGCCAGCCGAAGCAGGCCGAGCGTCCCCGGCCGGCCGGCATAGACGCCGGCGACCGCCCGCAGCAGCCGCGCGCAGGCGACGAGCACGAAGACGACGTCGACCAGCGCGCGCGGGCTGACCGCGGTGACCAGCGAGACCCGCCGCGCCGCCTGCGCCACCTGCGCCTGGGCGAGCGCATCGAGCGGGGTCATCAGGCTGCGCTCGGCGACGGTCAGGAGATCGCGCGCAGCCAGCAATTGCGGCGCATGGGCGGCAAGCTCTGCCCGGCCCTTCGCCGTCTCCGCCCGGCCTGAATAGAGCCGTTCGAGATCGGCCGTGACCGCCCGCGCCTTAGCGAGGTCGCTTTCGGCGAGCGCCGCGACGGCACGCTCGCGCAAGGCTTCAACCCTGCGCTCGCGCAGGATGTCGCGCAGCACCCGTCCGAGCATGACGATAAGCGCCAGCGCGGCGAGGCCGGCACAGACCAGAGCCGCAATCCCGACTGCGGGGTTGAGCGCCAGCAGCCACCTGATCGTCTGTTCGGTCCAGATCGCGGCGGAAAGCGCCAGCAGCCCCGAAAGCGCCGCGACGAACAGGCTGCCCCAGCTGAAGGGACGCCGACGCGGAACCGGCACACCAAGCGCCGCCTCCGGCTCGATCGGCTCATGCTCGGGTACGATCGCAACGTCGCCGCCGGCAGCCAGCCGCTCGGACAGCTCGTCCTCCGGCCTAGCCGGATCGAGACGGATGGCTCGTGGCGCCTTGCTCACCCCTGCCCTCCCCTCATGACAGCCGGTCGCCGATCAGGAATTCGAGCGCACGGTCGAGGCGGATCTGCGGCGGCGGCGCAATACGGCCGCCGGCATCGGGCTTGACCAGCGGCGGGCGGAAGCGCGGCGCGCGTACCTGCCAGCGCGGCGTCGCAGGGTCGAAGATCGCCTCCGGTCGCTGCGGCAGCTCGCCGGGAAAGATCGCGGCCTCGGTCTGGCCGTCGAAGACCTCGCCGTCGACGACCTCGCCGGCCTCGGGCACACCGGCGATCGCGGGCAGCTCCTCGCGCCCGTCGCGGATCCGGACCTCGCGCGTGGCGCGGATCGCGGCGAAGGCCATCGCCTCGACCTTGGCGCCGGCGCCCTGCGCCTTGCCCGCGGCACGCGCCACCAGATGCGACATCACATTGGCGAGCCGGTCATGGCTGGTGTGGTGGATATGATCGGCCTTGGTCGCGGCGAACAGAACCTTTTCGATCCGCGGCGCGAACAGGCTGGTGAGCCAGGAATTGCGGCCGACCGAGAAGGCCGAGAGCGCCTGGCCGAGCGCCGTCTCGAGATCGGCGAGCGCTGCCGGACCGGCATCGAGCGCCGCCAGCGCGTCGACGAGCACGATCTGCCGGTCGAGCCTGGCGAAATGCTCGCGGAAGAACGGCACCACCACGACCCGCTTATAGGCCTCGAAGCGCTCCGCCATCAGCCCGGCGAGCGTGCCCGGCACCGGCTGGACACCGGGCGGAAGGTCGAGCGGCGCGAAGGTCAGCGCCGGCGAGCCGTCGAGATCGCCCGGCATCAGGAAGCGCCCGGGCGGCGTCACCGCGACGGCCTCGGGGTCGGCCCGTAATGCCGCGAGATAGGCCTTGAAGCGCTCGCTCGCCGCCTCCGCCGCCATTTCGTCGACGGGGCCGGCAGGGTCGCGTGCCTTCAGGTCTTCGAGCCAGGGCGCCGCAACGGGCAGGCGATGCGGCTTGCGCGCATCGGCGACGGCCTGGGCCGACCAGCCGGCATAGTCCTGATTGATCAGAGCAAGGTCGAGAAGCCACTCGCCGGGATAGTCGACGATATCGAGCGTCAGCGTCGCCGGCCCCTTGAACCAGCCCTGTGCCCGCTCATAGTCGATCTCCAGCCGCAACTCGGAGATTCGCCTTGTCGATTCCGGCCAGCGCCGGTCCGGCCCCGACAGGGCGGCGCGATGCGCCTCATAGGGAAAGCGCGGGATATCGGGATCGGGCTGCGGCACCAGCCGCACGCGGGCGATCCGCCCTTCCGCCGAAGCCTTCAGCACGGGAAGTTTGGCGCCTTCGACCAGATTCTGGATCAGCGCCGTGGTGAAGACGGTCTTGCCCGAGCGCGACAGGCCGGTGACCCCGATGCGCAAACGCGGCCGCGCCAGGCCGAGCAGGCTGTCGCCGAAAGCCAGCGCCGCATCGCGGGCCTCGTCGAGATAGGAGGCCGACGCCATCAGGCCGGGCGCCTCACTCGTCCGGCCCCTCGCCCAGCGAGGCGGGCGTGACGAAGCGGTCGAGCCGGCCGGAACGGGGCGCGAGGTCGCGCCAGTCCTCGATGTCGAAATCGATCACCGCGAGCCCGGCCGTCGGATACTTCTGGGCCATACGTGCCGCCGCATAGCGGTCGCCATGACTGGTGAGCTTGGAAGCAAGCTCCTCGAAGCCGGGATTATGGCCGATCATCAGCAGGGTCCGCACCGACGGCTCGACCTCCTGCACCACCTTCAGCAGCCGCTCGGACGGCGATTCGTAGATCCGCGGCTCGAACTGCGTCGGCGGCTTTTCCGGCAGCATCGGCCGCACCAGCTCCCAGGTCTCGACCGTGCGCTTGGCCGGCGAGATCAGGACAAGGTCGGGAAACAGCAGCTCCTCGGCGAGATAGCGGCCCATCACCGGGGCGGCCTCGCGTCCGCGCACGGCGAGCGGCCGGTCGCGGTCGGCAGTATTGGCGGGCCAGCTCGACTTGGCATGGCGCAGAAGCATCAGGCGGCGCATGGTCGCCATCTAACCACGCCCGCCGGGATTTGCGAGGGCTATGCGCCGATATCGCTCCGGCTCTGGCGCACCGCGCTGACCAGCAACTGCACGAGTTGCTGCGAATAGAGCTTGAGCAGGCGCTCGCGGCCGCCGGGCAGGGTCTCGAATGAGCCAAGCTGGCCATCGATCAGCATGGTCGAAAATCCGTGCGTCAGCGACCAGACGAAGAGGATCGCGCCGAGATCGGCATCCTCGGAATAGCTCGACGGCAACCGCGTCAGCGGATCGTCCGTCATGTGCCGCCCGAGGGCCAGCTTGGTTTCGCGCACCAGGATGCCGAAGGCCCGCAGGCCAGCGCGCATCAGAGCCTCGTCGCCGCGCTTCAGGCCGAGGCGCCCGAAGACGACCCGGAAGCGGCCGGGCCGCGCCAGGGCGGTCGCGAGATAGGCGTCCGCGATCGCCGCAAGCCGGTCGCCGCCGCTGGCGGCGGCGTCCGCGACCGCTGCCTCCATCGCATTGGACAGCTCGTCGAAGCCGAGCGTCGCCACCGCGGTCAACAGGCCCACGAGATTGCCGAAATGATGCGCCGGCGCCGCGGGCGAGACCCCGGCGCGCCGCGCGCATTCGCGCAGGGTGAAGCCGTCGACGCCCTTTTCGGCCAGGACCGCCTCGGCCGCGTCGATCATCGCCTGGCGCAGATCGCCATGATGATAGCCGCCGCGCCCCGCCACCCCCATCGCCATGTCCGACAACTCCATATCTTTACAACGTCAAAATTGAACTTGACGCCGTCAAGATAGCGCAATAGGCAGACACCACAACTTAACAGCGTCAAGATCGGAGTTTGCGATGCCGAGCTTTTTCGACGACGCCTTCGCTGTCGCCGGCCGCCTCGCCATCATCGGCTGGCTTTCGCTGATCCTGCTGCCGCGCTGGCGCGGCGTCTCGGCGGCACTCGCCGGCTGGATCATTCCGGCCCTGCTCTCGCTCGGCTACCTCGTGTTGATCCTCGTCTACTGGCACGGCGCAGACGGCGGATTCGGCTCGCTAGACTCGGTCGCCGCCTTGTTCGGCTATAAGCCGCTGTTGCTTGCAGGCTGGGTGCACTATCTCGCCTTCGACCTGTTCCTCGGGAACTGGATTCTCAGGCGCTCGCAGGAAGAAGAGATTCCGCACTGGCTGATGGTGCCGGTCCTGATCCTGACCTTCCTGTTCGGTCCAGCCGGCTATCTCGCTTGGCTGCTCATCGCCGCCTGTTTCCGCCTTGCCCGGGAGGACCGGATCGCCCGCTTCCAGTCCCGGCTGCCGGGCTGGCTGCGCGACATCGAGATCGAACCGCGCCTCGCCGCGGCAGCCTTCGCCATGCTGGGGCTGGCGCTGCCCACCGTGCTTGCCCTGAGCCTCGACGAACGCCAGTTCGGGGGCGTCGGCACCTGGGTGAAGCCGCTGAAATTCGAGCTCTCGGTCGCCTTCTACCTGCTGACGCTCGCTGTATTCCTGCCCCTGACCAGCGAGCGCTTCCGGGCATCATGGGCCGGGCGCTATGTGGTCTGGCCGGTGATCGTGCCGATCGTGCTCGAAGTGCTCTACATCGCCTGGCGCGCCTCCCGGGTGGAGGCCTCGCACTACAACGGCACCCCGCTCGGCACAGCGCTCTACGTGCTGATGGGAATTGGCGCCGTGATGTTCACCCTGGCCCCCGGCTTCCTCGCCTATGGGCTCGCCAGGCGCGACGCCGCGCCGATGCCGTCGGTCCTGCGCTGGTCGCTGGTGATCGGTCTCGCGCTGACCTGCGTCCTGGGCCTGCTGAGCGGTATCGTGCTCGGCAGAAACCCCGGCGGCCACTTCGTCGGCACGCCGCCTGTATTGCATCCGACCATACCGCTGCTGGGCTGGTCGCTCAGTATCGGCGATCTGCGCCTCGCGCATTTCTTCGCGCTGCACGCCTTGCAGATCGTCCCGGTTCTGGGGCTCCTGATCTGGCTGGCGACGCGCCAGACGGGCCCGGGACTCGTCGCGCTCGGCGCCGTCTCCGCAGTCTATGCCGGCCTGACCGTGACCGCCTTGCTGGCCGCGCTCGCCGCCAGGCCGCTGCTCGGGCTCGGCTGAGCGGGCAGCTCAGGCCTCGTCGCCCTCGCCTTCCACGGTCGGCTCCTCCGGTCCCGCTTCATAGCGCAGCAGGTCACCCGGCTGGCAGTCGAGCACCGCGCAGATCCGGCTGAGCGTATCGAAACGCATGCCGCGCACCTTGCCGGATTTCAGCTGCGAGACCTGCTGCTCGGTCAGGCCGATGCGCTGGGCGAGTTCCTTCGAGCGCATCTTGCGACGCGCCAGCATGACATCGAGTTCGACGATGATCGGCATCGCCATGCTCCTACACGAAACTCTGATTCTCGTCCGCGAGCCGCACCGCCTCCTTGAGCACCAGCCCGAAGGCGACCAATGCGGCACCGGCCGCGAGCGCGCCGAACGTGCCGGGATCGAGTGTGATCGCCAGTTGCTTGTGGCCTGACGGGTTGTCGAAGGTCAGCGCGACGCTCTGCAGCGCGCGCGTCACCGGCGTCGCCAGGCCCATCGCAGTCAGCAGCCAGCCGACCCGCGTGAGACGCTCCGCATTCGCCTCCTCCAGCACCTGACCGCGGCTGAAACGGCCGAACAGCCCGGCGAGGCGCAGCATCGCCGCGACGAAGAGACCAGCCGGCACGAGGCCGACCGCAAGCGCGATCCAGTAGCCGCGCACAGAGAGCGGGCCGATCGGCGCACTCACCCCGACCGTACCGCGAGCATAGGCGGCGAGCTGCTCGGGATCGCGCCAAAGCCAAACCGCACCGAAGGCCATCAGGGCAGCCGCCGCGAAGCAGGCGAAACGGGCGACCGTGCTCACGCGGCGCAGCCTCGTCATCGCGGCGAGGCCTTGGGGCGAGCTTAGAGAGGGCGTCATGTTGCTTCGCTCCATGATTGACAAAATTAAACTAAGAGATGAATTTCTGAATGTCAAAACCATTCAATCGAGAACCGCCATGCGCATCGCCCTGCCCGCCAAACTGCTGCTTTTCAGCCTCCTCGCCGGTTGCGGCCACGTCCCACTGACGTCGCTGCCGAAACTGTCGAAGGTCGATATCAAGACGACGAACCTCGCCGAGCTGCGCGCCGGCATCAGCCTGCCCGCCGACATCCGCACATTGCCCGGCGGCGTCACCATGACGCTCGTCGCCTTGCCGAAGGATGGCGGCCGCCATGAGCGGAAGATCGCGCTGGAAGAGGTCCGCGACGCGGTCGAGCTCGCCAAGCTGCCGGCCATGGCGGCGCCCGGCCGGCGCTTCACGCTGTTCAAGCTGGGTACGGGCGATGCCGCTCGCCTCGGCGCCTTCCGCGAGGAGATGTTCGCAGGGCCACAGAACAGCGGCAATCGCGGCAGCCTGTCGCTTGAGGCGAACAAGGCCTGCCGGCTGGGCGAGCTCACTGGCAAGCCGATCGCGATGAGCGGCTACCTCAGAACGTCGGAAACGCAGGACTATGTCCTGCTGATGCGCGATTTCGATCTCAGGCAGGCCGTCCGCGAGATCGATCCCAAGCTCGATCTCGCCGCCGCCATCCCGCCTTGCGATGAGGTCCCGCCGGCGAAGCTCAGCGGCTCTCGCGCCGAACCATGAAGGCGAGCTTCTCGAACAGCGAGACGTCCTGCTCGTTCTTCAGGAGCGCGCCGTGCAGCGGCGGGATCAGCTTGCGGGGATCGCGCTCGCGCAGCACCTCGGGGCCGATATCCTCGGCGACGAGCAGCTTCAGCCAGTCGAGCAGCTCCGAGGTCGACGGTTTCTTCTTGATGCCCGGCACCTCGCGGACCTCGAAGAACAGGCGCAGCGCCTCCTCCATCAGCCGCTTCTTGATGCCCGGGAAATGCACCTCGATGATCGCCTGCATCGTCTCGGCGTCGGGGAAGCGGATATAGTGGAAGAAGCAGCGGCGCAGGAACGCGTCCGGCAGCTCCTTCTCGTTGTTCGAGGTGATGATCATCACCGGGCGCTGCGCGGCGCGGATGGTCTCGCCGGTCTCGTAGACATGGAATTCCATGCGGTCGAGCTCGAGCAGCAGGTCGTTGGGGAACTCGATATCGGCCTTGTCGATCTCGTCGATCAGCAGCACCGGGCGCACCGGCGAGACGAAGGCCTCCCAGAGCTTGCCACGCTTGATGTAGTTGGCGATGTCGGAGACGCGGGCATCGCCGAGCTGGCTATCGCGCAGGCGGCTGACCGCATCGTACTCATAGAGGCCCTGCTGCGCCTTGGTCGTCGACTTGACGTGCCAGGTGATCAGCGGCGCCCCAAGCGCTGCGGCGACCTCCTCGGCGAGCACGGTCTTGCCGGTGCCGGGCTCGCCCTTGACCAGCAGCGGCCGCTCCAGGCGGATCGCGGCATTGACGGCGACGGTGAGATCCTCGGTGGCGACGTAAGAAGCGGTGCCGGTGAAGCGCATGCGTAACCCTTCGCTATCGGAGGGGCCACGGCCCGCGGCCTCCCGGCCCGCATCGCGACGGGCCTTCGTCGAGGTCTAGTCGCCGGCTCCCGGCCCGGCAAGTTTTCGCGCGGGAGCCGCTTGATTTTGTTGTGTCGTCGCGGCGCAGCACGCAAAATTCCGCATCAGCTGAATCGTCCGTTCGCTTCGGGGGGCATGTGGCCGCAACGATCGACCCCTCAACCTATCGCGACGCCGTGGTCGTCCTGGCGACGGCCGGCGTCATCGTGCCTTTCGCGAAGCGCTTCCGCGTCAACTCGGTCGTCGCCTTCATCGCATGCGGCGCCTTGCTCGGGCCATTTGGCCTCGGCGGGCTCGTCGCCAAGGTGCCGCTGCTGCGCACCATCACTGTTTCCAATGCCGATGCCCTGGCCGGCCCGGCCGAACTCGGCATCGCCTTCCTGCTCTTCATCATCGGCCTTGAGCTGTCCTATGACCGGCTGATGACGATGCGGCGGCTGGTCTTCGGCCTCGGCCTCGGCCAGGTCGCGGTTTCCGCCAGCGTCATCGGCGCGGTCGCCTATGCCTTCGGCCAGCCGGCGACGGCGGCGCTGATCATCGGCACGGCGCTGGCGCTCTCCTCGACGGCGATGGTGGTGGAGCTGCTCTCGGCCCACCGCCGGATAACCTCCTCGGCCGGCCGCGCCAGTTTCGCGATTCTGCTCTGCCAGGACCTCGCCGTCATCCCGCTGCTCTTCCTGATCAGCGTGCTCGGCTCGCAGGAGAACGGCTCGCTGCTGGCCGGCCTCGCCCAGGCGCTGCTCCAGGCGGTCGCGGCGATCGCCGCCATCATCGTGATCGGGCGCGTCGCCATGCGTCCGCTGTTCCGGCTTGTCGCTTCGACCGACTCCTCCGAGAGCTTCCTGGCGGCGACCCTGCTGGTCGCGCTCGGCACCGGGCTGATCGCCGCCGCAGCCGGCCTGTCCATGGGGCTGGGCGCCTTCATCGCCGGGCTCCTGCTCGCCGAAACCGAGTACCGCCGCGCCATCGAGGTCACGATCGAGCCGTTCAAGGCTCTGCTGATCGGCGTCTTCTTCCTCACCGTCGGCATGAGCGTGAACCCGGCGGCGCTCGCGGCCCAGCCATGGGCGATCATCGCGATCGCGCTCGGACTTTTCCTCGCCAAGGCGGTGATCACCTTCCTGCTGGCGCGCTTCTTCCGGCTCGGGCGTGCGACGGCCCTGGAGAGCGCGATCCTGATCGGCCCCGGCGGCGAGTTCGCCTTCGTCCTGCTCAGCGCCTCGGTTGCGGCCGAACTCGTCGAACGATCGGCCTCGAGCCTCGTGCTGGCGGCGGTATCACTGACCATGATCTCTCTGCCCCTCGCCGCCCGGCTCGCGCGGACGCTGGCGGCGCGCTTCGCCCCGACGGTCACTCTGCCCGAGGAGGCCCGCATCCTGCCGCCCGAAGATCATGCCGCGCGCGCGCTCGTCGTCGGCTGCGGCCGCGTCGGGCGCCTGGTTGGCGAGATGCTGGAACAGCACAAGGCCCCGTTCCTGGTGGTCGATGCCGACCCGGCCCTGGTCGCGAGCCAGCGCCGGGCCGGCCGCCCGGCCTTCTACGGCGATGCCACCAAGCCGGAGTTTCTGCGCCTCTGCGGGCTGCAGGAGGCGACCGCGCTGATCGTGACGATCGACAACCAGCGCGCCGTCGACGAGATCGTCAAGGCCGCGCGCGCCATGCGGCCGGACCTTGTGATCGTCGCCCGCGCCCGCGACGCCAGGCATGCCCGCCATCTCTACGAGATCGGCGTCAACGACGCCGTGCCCGAGACCATCGAGGCCAGCCTGCAATTGTCGGAAGCGGCGCTCGTCGGGCTCGGCGTGCCGATGGGCCTGGTCATCGCCTCGGTGCATCAGCGCCGCGACGATTTCCGCAGCGAACTCAAGCCGGCGAGCGCGCCCGCCCGCTCGCTTCCGCGCCACGCGCGCTCGCGAAGGCTGTAACGTTCTGCACCGGGGCCGGCCGCGCTGCCGCCTCCTGCGCGGCCCGGCGGATATGCCCGTAGAACTGTTCGGCGCTGCTTTGCCAGCTATGGCGCGCCGCCAGTTCTGGCCCCGCCTCGCGCGACAGCCTGAGGGCCGAAAGCGCCGCCTGACGCAGATCCTCATGCAGCACCGCGGCATTGCCGCCGGCGAAGACATCGCTCGGCCCCTGCACCGGGAAGGCTGCGACCGGCAGGCCGCTCGCCGCCGCTTCGAGCAGAACGATGCCGAACGTATCGGTCAGGCTCGGGAAGACGAAGACGTCCGAGGAGGCGTAGATGGCCGCGAGCTCCTCGCCCTCGCGTGCCCCGAGGAAATGCGCCTCGGGAAAGGCACGCTTCAGGTCCGCGAGGGCCGGCCCGTCGCCGACCACGACCTTGCTGCCCGGCAGGCGTAGCGACAGGAACGCCTCGAGGTTCTTCTCGACCGCGACCCGGCCGACGCTGAGGAAGATCGGCCGCGGCAGGTCGAGCACGCTCGCGGCCCGCGGATGGAACAGGGAGAGATCGACGCCGCGGCCCCAGCGCAGGATGTGCTCGAAGCCGTGGTCGCGCAGCTCGGCCTCGACCGTCGCCGTCGAGACCATCACTCCGGCCGCCGGCGCGTGGAAGCGGCGCAGGAAGCGGTAGCTCCAGCTTTCGGGAATCGGCCAGCGGGCGGCGACATATTGCGGGAAGCGGGTGTGGTAGCTCGTGGTGAAGGTGCGCTTCTGGGCAAGGCAGACCGCCCGGGTCAGCCAGCCGATCGGCCCTTCGGTCGCGATGTGGATATGGTCGGGGCCGAACTCTGCTATGCGCCTTGCGACCTGCTGCTGGCTGGCAAGTGCGATGCGGATATCCGGGTAGGAAGGCAGGCCGACCTGCCGAAAACCTTCCGGCGTCAGCATCTGCGCCGTGACACCGAAATCGGGCGCCGCCTCGAACATCCGCTCCAGCGAGCGCACGACGCCGTTGATCTGCGGCCGCCAGGCGTCGGTGGCGATCAGGACGCGCATCAGGCGGCCTCGCCGACCAGCACCGGCGCCGGCCGCTGCGGGGCGGACACGGCCGACAGGCCCGGATTCTCGCCCCTGAAGCGGTGCTGCGGCCAGCGGATGATCTCGAAGCGGCCGTCGTCATGCTCGACGACCGCGGTGCAGCTCTCCACCCAGTCGCCGGTGTTGATGTAGGTCAGCCCGTCGATCTGGCGCTGCGTCGCATGGTGGATATGGCCGCAGATCACGCCGTCGGCCTTGTGCCGGCGCGCCTCGTCGGCCAGGCACTGCTCGAACTCGCCGATATAGTTGACCGCGTTCTTGACCTTGTGCTTGGCCCAGGCCGAGAGCGACCAGTGCGGCAGGCGCAGGGTCCGGCGCACCTTGTTGATCCCGTGGTTCAGGACGAGGGCGACGGTGTAGGCCCAGTCGCCTAGCAGCGCGAGCCATTTGGCGTTGCGCACGACGAGGTCGAACAGGTCGCCATGGATCACCAGCATCCGCCGGCCATCGGCGGCCTCATGGATGATCTCGTCGACCAGCGTGATGCCGCCGAACTGCAGCCCGGTGTAGTCGCGCAGGAAGTCGTCGTGATTGCCGGTGACGTAGACGAGCTTCGAGCCCTTGCGCACCTTGCGCAGCAGCTTCTGCACGACGTCGTTATGGGCCTGCGGGAAGTACCAGCCGTTCTTCAGCCGCCAGCCGTCGATGATGTCGCCGACCAGATAGATCTGCGGCGCGTCATAGGCCCGCAGGAACTCCAGAACGAGGTCCGCCTGTGCCCCGCGCGTACCCAGATGCAGGTCGGAGATGAAGATGCTGCGAACCTGCTTGGCGTCGCTGTCGTCGCTCATGTGCCGCCAGCCCATCCTGTTGCGATGCCTGCGGCGTGTGTCTGATTTGCGCTACGCTTTGATGACGCGGCGGGAAAACCGTGCTTTGGCTGCGGCACTGGAAATTCGGAGGAACACCATGGATCTGGGAATCGCCGGCCGCACCGCCATCGTCTGCGCCTCGAGCAAGGGGCTCGGCCGCGGCTGCGCTCAGGCACTGGCCGAGGCCGGCTGCACCGTCGTCGTCAACGGGCGCGACGCCAAGACCCTGGAAGAAACTGCGAGCGCGATCCGCGCCAGCACCGGCGCGACGGTCATCGCGGTCGTCGCCGACGTCTCGACCAAGGCCGGCCAGGACGCGCTGCTCGCCGCATCGCCGCAAGTCGACATCCTCGTCAACAACAATGGCGGCCCGCCGCCGAAGCCCTTCCGCGAGGTCACGCGCGAGGCCCTGCTCGAAGGCGTCGCGCAGAACATGGCGACGCCGCTGGAGCTGACCCAGCGCGTGGTCGACGGCATGATCGAGCGCGGCTTCGGCCGCATCGTCAACATCACCTCGGCGAGCGTGCTGACGCCGCTGACCGGGCTCGACGTATCCTCCGCCGCCCGCGCCGGCCTGACCGCCTTCCTCGCCGGCGTGGCGCGCGAGGTCGCCCATGCCAACGTCACCATCAACAACATCCTGCCGGGCGTCTTCGCCACCGACCGCCTGACCACCTCGACCAAGCGCGTCGCGGCGATGAAGGGCATTTCGGAAGAGGAAGTGATGAAGCTGCGCCGCGCCGAGATCCCGGCGGGCCGCTTCGGCGAGGCCGAGGAGTTCGGCAAGCTCTGCGCCTTCCTCGCCAGCGTCCATGCCGGCTACATCACCGGCCAGAACTTCCTGATGGATGGCGGCTCGTTCCGGACCAATTTCTGACACAACAAGGACGGGCCGGCGCGCACCTCGCCGCCGGCCCGTTCACGCAATCCTGTCTGGCCCAATGACGATCACCTATCGCAAAGCCGTCTCCGACGACACGCCCGACTGCATCACCCTGCGCGGCATGACACGCGAAAACGCCTTCTCGGTCGCGGAACTGGCGGAGCGCGGCATCACGCTGGAGAGTTGGCGCGACGCCATCGCCGATGGCAGCCTGCCCGGCCATGTCGCAATCGAAGACGGCAAGATCGTCGGTTATTGCTTCGGCCATAGCGACAGCGGCGAGATCGCCGTCCTCGCTCTGCTGCCGGAGCAGGAAGGCAAGGGCATCGGCAAGAAACTGCTCTCGCTGATGGTCGAGGACCTCGGAAAGTTCGGCTTCCAGCGGCTCTTCCTCGGCTGCTCGGCCGATCCTGAGGTCCGCTCTTACGGCTTCTACCGGCATCTCGGCTGGCGCTCGACCGGCAGCTTCGACGAGGCCGGCGACGAGGTGCTCGAATACCCGCTGCGTTGAAGCCGCCGGCGAGGAAATGCGCCTAGCCGATGGCCGTCGCGTCCCGCGCCCTGCCGGTCGGCCCTGCAAGATCGACGCTTTGAACGACTCCAGCCTCGTGGTCTAAGGGGGGTCCTCTACAAGACTCCTTCCCCCACGCCCCGAACTTCGCTTTGTCCCCTCTCCTCGGCATCAGCCTCAAGCTGCTCTCGGCTTTGTCCTTCACGCTGATGTCGGCGGCGATCAAACTGCTCGCCGCGCGCTACCCGACGGGCGAGATCGTCTTCTTCCGCTCCTTCTTCGCGCTGATCCCGCTGGTGATCTGGCTTTCCTGGCGCAGCGAGTTCCCGAGCGCCCTCAGGACGAGCAATCTACGCGGCCACATGAAGCGCGGCATCATCGGCTCGACCGGCATGTTCCTCGGCTTCGCCGCCCTGCACCTCCTGCCGCTCTCGGATGCTGTCGCGATCGGCTACGCCGCCCCGCTGATCCTGGTGGCGCTGGCAGCGCTGATCCTGAAGGAGAAGGTCCGGGTCTATCGCTGGACCGCCGTCTGCATCGGCTTCCTCGGCGTGTTGCTGATGCTCTCCCCCCATATGAAGCCGGATGCGTTCGCGCAGGGCCTGTCGGGAGGCCCGGCCATCGGCGCGCTGCTCGCGCTCGGCGGCGCCTTCTGCTCCGCCTTCGCCTCGGTCGAGGTGCGCATGCTCACACGCACCGAGAAGACCGGCGCCATCGTCTTCTACTTCATGTCGCTGACCTCGCTGCTCGGCCTGCTGACCATTTTCCTCGGCTGGACCATGCCGAACTGGCAGGAATTCCTGCTGCTGGTGACCATCGGCGTGCTCGGCGGGCTCGGCCAGATCCTGCTGGTTCAGGCCTATCGCTATGGCGATGCCTCGCTGGTCGCGCCCTTCGAGTATTCGACGATGATCTGGGCGACTGCGCTCGGCTGGTTCGTCTTCGGCGAGTGGCCGGCGTCGGCGGTCGTCGCCGGTTCGCTGATCGTCATCGCCTCCGGGATCTACGTGATCCTGCGCGAGAAGCAGCTCGGCCTGCTGAAGCGCGAAACCCGGGAAGTCGGCCCCTCGCGCTCCACCTGAAGCGCAAGCCTTTGCTTGCCGCTTGGAGCAATCCGAGGCATTGTCCGCCAAGACAAACGATCGTTCGCTTTCCCAAACGAGCGGTGAAGCGATGAGGCAAGAATCCGATGGGCATCGAAACTAGGGAACGTGGCGGCCGCGAGATGGAATCCGGCGCGCAGGTGATCTCCGGTCAGCTCGGCAAGACGATCCAGCGGCTGCGCAAGGCCTATAATCTCTCGCTCTCCGAGCTCGCCGAGCAGTCCGGCGTCGCCAAGTCGATCATCAGCCAGATCGAGCGCAACGAGACCAATCCGACGCTCGCGACGATCTGGCGGCTGTCGCAGGCGCTCGACGTCTCGATCGAGCGGGTGCTCTCCTCGAACGAGGAAGAGGCCTTCATCGAGAAGATCGCCCGCCCGGACACGCCGATCCTCGTCTCGGAGGACGGCAAGCTCCGGCTCGCCATCATCGGCTGGATCAAGACCGTCGAATGGCTGCAATGGTACGAGGTCAGCGCCGAGCCCGGCGGCGAGCTTGATTCCGAAGGCCACCAACGCGGCTCGATCGAGTCGCTCTCGGTCAGCGCAGGCGAGTTCGAGGTCGAGGTCGGCGGCGTCACCCAGCGCGCCAAGGCCGGCGAGACCCTGCGCTATCGCTGCGACCGCCAGCATGTCGTGCGCTGCGTCGGCGACAAGCCGGGCACCGCTCTGATGGTCTGCATCCTCAAAGCAGCGGTAATGGACTAAGCGCGGGCCATCCCGCCAAATCGGGCCAGCTGGCTGTCGCCGGCCGGCCCCGCCAGGGCGGCGCCTGTCGCGGCGCCGCGCGATGGATCACGGCCAGAGAAGCAGCGACTTCATCGAAATATGAGGCTTTCCAAGATGTTGTCTTCCGCCGTTTCAGCGCGACTGCCGATGCTCGTGGCTCTCGCCTTGCCGATGGCACTCGCGCCGCTACACAGCCAGGCCGCTGAAACCAAGACCTTCAGGGCGCAGGACGGAAGCTACAGCTTCGAATATCCGCCTGGTTTTTCCCTGGCTCATCTCTTCGCGGATGGGACAGGCGAGGTGACGGGCGTCAAGGCTTCCACGCCCGCCAATGGCGATGTGCTCATCACCTTCTCGGGCCCCCGCGATGCCGGCGAGCTCCAGGATGTGAGCGAACGGACGCGTCAATCGATTGCCGACGCCTTCACCAAGGCAATCGCGGTTCGCCCCTCGATCGAGCTCAAGTCAGCGACCATGACGGCCCTGCTCGGCCGGCCGGCCGTCGACATGGTCTTCTCCAACGGACGACTGCCTTTCAGCAAGGAGCGTCCTCAAATCAAGCGCTATGTTTTCACGGCGATTGGCAATAACGCTTACAATGTCGAGTGCATCTATCGCGCGGACAAGGCCGAGCAGTTCGCGCCGGCTTGCGATCTCGCCGTTTCGACCGTCAGATTGTTTGACCCCGCGGCAAGGGCGGGCGCCGCTGCAAGCACCGGTGGCGACAAGGCGACGTCAGGACCTGCAGGCGGCTGTACCAAGCTCGAGTTGAACAGGCGCGCCGGACTGGTCATGGAAGCAACGTCCAACATGCTGATGAAGGACCAGTCCCCCGCCACGATCGAACGCCTGGGGAAGGCCCATGCGGCGATGAGGGCGATCGACGAACGGGCCGGCGACAAACCTTCCGAGCGAGACTGCAAGGACGTCGACGCCCTTGGCGCGTCTCTGAAATAGCGGCGGACTGACGGGGAAAGACACCCCGGTCTTGTGCCTCAGCCGCCCGCTGCGGGTTTGGGCGGGCGCGGCGGCCCCTGCACTGCCGGCAGCGACTTCAGGAACTCCGCCATCGCCAGCCGGTCGGCCTCGGGAAGCTGCGCCGTGTTGCGCACCACGGCCGCCATCGTACCGCCGACGCTGTCGAACTCCGGGGTGAAGCCCGATTTCAGCAGCTCGGCGATCTCGGACTTGGACCATTTGCTTAAGCCGTCTTCGGACTGGGTGATGTTCGGCACCCAACCCTTGCCTTCAGGATCGGGGCCACCGGCGAAGCGCGTCGCCTGGACGATCGCGCCGAGGCTGTTGCGGGCGGAATGGCACTCGGCGCAATGGCCGGGCCCCTGCACCAGATAGGCGCCGCGGTTCCATTCATCGCTCTTCGTCGGATCGGGCTTGAACGGCGCCCCGTCGAAGAAGAGCAGCTTCCAGCCGCCGACCATGCGGCGAATGTTGAAGGGGAAAGGCAGCTCATGCGGCGGCGCCCTGCCCTCGACCGCCGGCAGGGTGCGGATGTAGGCGAGCAGATCGGCGAGCGCCTTCGGCGTCATCAGCCGGTAGGAGGTGTAGGGGAAGGACGGGTAGAGGTGCTGCCCCGCGGGCGAGACGCCGGCCGCCATCGCCTGGATGAAGTCGGCCGTGCCCCAGTTGCCAATGCCGTCGCGCGTATGCGGGGAGATGTTGGGGGCGTGGAACTTGCCGAAGGGCGAGCCCAGTTCGAGCCCCCCGCCGAGCCGTGTCTTGTCGTCCTGGCCCGGTGTCGCATGGCAGGAGGCACAGCCGCCAGCGGCGAAGAGCAGCCTGCCGTTCTCGATATCCGGCTGCGGCAGCGTGCCGATCTCGGGCCCCGGCGAGACCACCCGTGGATCGGTGAGGACGAAGAAACCGGCGATACCCGCCAGGGCGAAGACGAGGAGGGTTATCAATAGGCGGCGCATCGGTTCCTCATCTGTGGCCCGTCATGTCCAGGGTATTCTCGGCCAAGAAGGCCCGGCCGAAAAGCCCGGCCGAACGGGAACAGGCTGGCGCATCGGCGGAAATGAGCGCAGCCATTCCGGTCGCAGCAAAGCGGAGCGCCGGAATCCATCGCAGGACCCCGGCGCTCGACGATGGTTTCCGGAGCGACTCACCTTCGGCGCCAGTCCGGAATGACGGTTGCAATGGACCTGGCTGGCGAGCCGGTCTCACTTCTTGATTCGGAAGGCCTCGTGGCAGCTGCCGCAATTCTTGGTGGCGTCACCGAAGGCCGCGCGGAACGAAGCCAGGTCCGTCGCGCTGGACGCGCCCTTGGCCGCATCGGCCTCGAATTTGGCGAAGGCCGTCTTGAAGGCGGCCTGGTCCTCCCAGACCTTCGGGGCCGCAGTGGTCTCGCCGCCAGTCTTGGAATTGTCCGGGAACAGGGCTGGGACCTTCTTGGCCGCGTCGCTGTAGACCTTGAAGATGCCCTGCACCTTGGCGGCATCGAACGGGGCCTCGCCCTTGGCGATGGCCGCGCCTTCGCGGGTCGCTGCGCCGACGCTCTTCATCGCGTCCTTGCGCTCTGCGATCGGGTTCGACTGAGCGACGACGGCAGAGACGCCGATGGCGAGGCCAAGGGCGACGAGAGCAGTACGGATCATACGCTGTTATCCTCTGAAAGGCCGGCGCCGGGACCGGCGCTGTTTGGAACGCTTCCAGATCAACCGATGATCATGACGACGCCAAGTCCCTTTTTTGTGAAGTCGTTTGCGCTGATGCAAATCGGATCTTGCATCAGTCTCCGTAGCCGGCCGCCCGCAGCGCCCCGAACACCTTGACCGGCGTCGCCGGCATGTCGATCGCCTTGATGCCGGCCGCCCGGTTCAGCGCGTCGACCATGGCGTTCATCACCGCCGGGCAGGCGCCGATCGCACCGGCCTCGCCCGCCCCCTTCACGCCGAGGGCGTTGGTGACGCAGGGCACGTTGCGCGTCTCGAAATGGAAGTTCGGGATGTCGACGGCGCGCGGCAGGGCGTAGTCCATGAAGGTCGCGGTCAGCATCTGGCCGGACGAGTCGAAGCGGATCTCCTCCATCAGCGCCTGGCCGATGCCCTGGGCCGCACCGCCATGGACCTGGCCCTGCAGCATGACCGGGTTCAGAGTCACGCCGAAATCGTCGACCACGACATAGTTCACGATCTCGGTGCCGCCGGTCGCCGGGTCGACCTCGAGCTCGACCACATGGGTGCCGTTCGGATAGGTCGCCTCAGGCGGCGTCCAGCTCTGGTTGACGCTGAGCAGATCCGCCTTGGCGCCGGGCAGGTTGGCGATCGCCTTGAGGTCGAGCTTCTTATCGGTGCCGACGATGCGCACGGCGCCGTCGACGATCTCGAGATCGCCGGCGCTGGTCTCCAACGCCTCGGAAGCGAGGTTCTTGAGATTGTCGGCGAGCATGCCCGTCGCCGCGTTGAGCGCCGCGCCGCCGACCGGGATCGAGCGCGAGCCGCCCGTCCCCGCGCCGGTCGCGACCCGGTCGGTGTCGCCCTGGATAACGCGGATGCGATCCATCGGAATGTCGAGATGCTGGGCGACGAGCTGCGAATAGGCCGTCTCGTGGCCCTGGCCGTTCGACTGGGTGCCGATCAGCACGGTGACGGTACCGTCCTTCTCCAGGATCACGGTCGAGCTTTCCGGCCCGCCGCCGCCGCAGGCCTCGATATAGCAGGCGAGCCCGATGCCGCGGATCTTGCCGGCCTTCTGCGAGGCCTTCAGGCGGCTCTTGAAGCCCTTCCAGTCCGCCACCTCCATGGCGCGGCGCATATGGCCTTCGAACTCGCCGGAATCGTAGACCGGGCCGGTCTGGGTCCTGTGCGGCATCTCGCTCGGCTTGACGAAATTGAGCGCCCGCACCGCGTCTGGCGTCTTGCCGGTCTCGCGCGCGATCGCATCGACCAGCCGCTCGATCAGATAGGCCGCCTCTGGCCGCCCGGCCCCGCGATAGGCGTCGACCGGCGTCGTGTTCGTGAAGACGCCGCGGAAGCGGACATGCACGGCCGGGATGCTGTAGCAGCCCGGCGTCATCGTCGTGCCGACCCAGGGGATGAAAGGCCCATACTGCGAGAGATAGGCGCCCATCTCGGCGGCGAGATCGACCTTGAGGCCGATGAACTTGCCGCGCTTGTCGAGCGCCATCGTCGCCGTCGTCAGATTGGCGCGGCCATGGGTGTCGGCGAGGAAATGCTCGGTCCGGTCGGCGACCCAGCGCACCGGCCGCTTCAGCTTCTCGGCCGCGACCATGGTCAGCGGGTATTCTCGGTACATGAAGATCTTGGTGCCGAAGCCGCCGCCAACATCGGGGGTGATCACCCGGATGCGGGACTGGGGCACCTTGAGGATGTAGTCGGCGAGGATCTCGCGCGTGCCATGGCTGCCCTGGCTGCCGAGCGTCAGCGTCCAGCGCTTCGTCGCCTTGTCGTATTCGGCGATGCAGGCGCGTGTCTCCATGTAGTTGGAGGCGAGCCGGTTGTTGACGATCGTCACCGAGACGGTGCGGTCGGCCTTGGCGAAGGCCTTCTCGGTCTTCGCCCGGTCGCCCTGCTCGGCCTCGAAGGCGACATTGCCGGCGCGGCCCGGCCAGACCTGCGGCGCGTCCGGCTCGAGCGATGCGGCGATGCCGGTGGTCGAGGGCAGCGTCTCGAAATCGATCTCGATCGCCTCGGCGGCATCGCGTGCCTGCTCGAGCGTCTCGGCGACGATGAAGGCGATGGCTTCGCCGACATGGCGCACCGTGTCGACGGGCAGGACCGGGACCGGGTTGGGCTGCACGTCCTCGCCCGAGATTTCCTTGATCAGTCCCTTGCAGGGGATGTCGCCGAGATGGGCGACATCCTCGCCGGTCAGGACCAGCTTGACGCCCTTGAGCTTCAACGCCGCCTGCTTGTCGACGATCCTGAACGTCGCGTGCGCATGCGGCGAGCGCAGCACATAGGCGTGCAGCGCGCCCTCGACGGCGGTGTCGTCGGTATAGCGGCCCGTACCGGTGGTCAGGCGCTGATCCTCGACCCGGCGAACCGGCTGGCCTACTCCGAACTTCATGGGTCGCATGGCGGTGTCCTCGGAATTATTCGAAGTCGAGTCTGGAACAGGGCCGGCTTTCAGTCAGCCCCCGGCCGGAGGCCTTCCGCATTGCACGCAGCGCAGTCCGGTCGCGCCCTTGCGGGGAAGACCGGCCCGGCCTCGTCAGCGCGCCATCCGCACTGCGGTGTCGGCGAGCGAAACCATCGTATTATAGTTGGTGATCAGCCAGTTGGCGTCATTGGCCGCGCCCTTGCGGACGTCGCCCTTGGATTTGCCGAGCTTCTCGCGGAAGTCCCTGACCTTGCCGAGCCAGGAGCTCGCCTGCGATTCGATGAAGGGCACGCCCTTGGGCTCGCGCTCCTTGAAATTGTCCATCTCGCGCACCGCCGCAGCATAGCCGGCGACCGCCACGTCGAACGCCTTGAGATCGACGATCGGACTTTCATTGCTCGGCATCAGGTCGACGATGGCGCGGGCGTTGATCATGATGTTGCGCACCTGCCAGCGCGCCGACTTGCCTTCGCGCGCCTCGACCGCCGCCAGCTCCTTGGCGTCGAGATCGCGCTTGAAGACGCGCATCTGCTGATCGAGCGTCGCCCGCTCCTGCAGGAAGGCCTTTGCCGCAGGAACCATCTGCTCGTGCAGCTTGCGGCCTTCCGCAGCGCCGTCGTCGCGATAGTCCTTGCGTTCGTAATAGCGCTCGGCCCGGGTGATCAGCGGCGCCAACGCCTGGTAGGCCGCGATATAGCGCCGGATCGTCTGGTCGATCTCGGGCAGCGCCGGCTCGCGCACCGTCGCCTGCTCGGCGGCGGCGATCTCGCTATTGACGTCGTAGAGGCTGTAGAGCCCGTAGGTGATGTAGCGTTCCTTGCCGGTCGGGCCCTTCTTCATGTCAACCCAGCTCGCATAGCGCTCCCAGGACTGGTTGGCGCGCAGCGTCCGGTTCATCAGGGCCGTATAGGCATTGGATTTCGAGATCGCGGCCTGGAGGCCGGCATCACCCGCCGGGGTCGCGGCCGGAGCGGCGGCGCCCTGGGCCAGGGCGGATGCGGGCGCAAGGGCCATCAACCCGGGCGTCATCAGCGCGAGCGCCAGGGCGGCGGAGCGAAGGTAGGCTTTAGGCGGCATTCTGCGTTCCTGATCGTGCCGGCCGGCATCGCAGCCGGCGGAGATTGAACTCACTCTGGTCCAGAGGGCGGCTCAGCGCTCGACCGGCTCGCCATGCATGACCCAGTCCTTGAAGCCGCCAATATAATGGCTGTCGACGTCGAGGCCAGCCGATTGGGCGAACTCCATGGCGCGCAGCGAGCGCACCCCTGCGGCGCAGGAGAGAACCAGGCGCTTGCCGGGCTCGTTGGGCAGGTCGGCCGGGTTGAACTGCGAGAGCGGGCGCGACACCGAGCCCGGAATATGGCCGGCCGCGAATTCATGCGGCTCGCGCACATCGACGATCAGGATCGAACCCGCCGCGAGCCCCGCCTTGATGTCGTCGATGTCGAGGTCGTTCACGATCATGCCCGTCGCTCCGGCAACCTAGTTCAGGAGCTTCACCAGATAGAGGCTCAGGGCCGGAAATGCCACGCAGATGCCAAGGCGAATAATGTCGGAAGCGACGAAGGGCAGCACGCCGCGATAGATCCGGGTGATCGGCACGTCGCGCGCCAGCGAGGCGACGACGAAGACGTTGAGGCCGATCGGCGGGCAGGTCATGCCGATGCCGACGACGATCAGGACGAGGATGCCGAACCAGATCGCGATGTCGTCGGTCGGCATGCCGAAGTCCAGCGCCGTGACGATCGGGAAGAACACCGGCAGCGTCAGCAGGATCATGGCGAGTTCGTCCATTACGCCGCCGAGCACGATGTAGAACAGCAAGAGCCCGACCAGCACCGTATAGGGCTGCCAGCCCGAGGCCGCGATCATCTCGGCCGCCGCCGTCGGCACCTGCGTCAGGGCGAGGAAGGCGTTGAAGACCTCGGCGCCGAGCAGGATCGCGAAGATCATCGCCGAGGTCTCGGCGGTCTGGATGATCGCCTGCTTGATGCCCTCCAGGCCGAGCGTGCGACGAAACAAGCCGATGGCCAGCATGATGAAGGCCCCGACCGAGGCGCCCTCGGTCGGGGTGAAGACGCCGCCATAGATGCCGCCGACCACGATCACCGCGACCGTCAGCGCCGGGATGACGCCGACGAGCAGCGGCCAGCGTTCGCGCCAGGGCGTGCGCTCATGCGCCGGGCCGAGCGTGCCGTCGCGCCGCGTCATGATCCAGATGGTCAGGCAGTAGAACGCCGTCGCCATGAGCCCGGGGATCAGCGCCGCCTGGAAAAGCTTGGCGATGTTCTGCTCGGTCGAGATCGCATAGACGACGAGGATGACCGAGGGCGGGATCAAAATGCCCAATGTGCCGCCGACCGCGGTGACGCCGCAGGCGAAGCCGGGATCGTAGCGATAGCCGCGCAATTGCGGCAGCGCCGCGCGGGCGAAGGTCGCGGTGGTCGCGACCGACGAGCCGCAGATCGCGCCAAAGCCGGTGCAGGCGCCGATCATCGCCATGCCGAGCCCCCCGCGGCGATGCCCGATGAAGGCCGAGGCCGCCTTGAACAGGTCGCCGGCCAGCCCCGAGCGCTCGGCGAAGGCGCCCATCAGCACGAAGAGCGGGATCACCGATAGAGTGTAATTGGCGAAGATCTGGTAGGGCGTCGTGCGGATATAGTTCAGGAACGGGTCGAGCCCGTTGAGCTGGACATAGCCGGCGCTGCCGACGACCAGCATGGCGAGCCCGATCGGCAGGCGCAGCGCCATCAGCGCCAGCATCACGCCGAAGCCGGTGAGAGCGAGAGAAAAGCCGCTCATCGCGGCTGCCTCAGGAGCCGGCTCGCACTGACGAAGGCGGCCACCGCGACGAAGCCCGCGAGCACGGCGCAGACCGCGATCGGCAGATAGCTCGGCAGCTGCAGCACCATGGTGTTCTCGCCGCTGGCGAAGGCGGAGCGTGCACCGACGCCGAGCCGCCAGGCGATCAGCGCCATGGCGAGCCCGTAGACCACGTCCCAGAGCGCATCGAGCCCGTCGCGCCAGCGCTGCGGCAGCTTCAGCGTGAAGGTGTCGACGAAGATGTTGCCGCGTTTGAGCTGGCACAGCGGCAGAAAGCAGAAGGCGGCGACCGCCGTCGCCATCTGCACCAGCTCGAAATCGCCGGGGACGCCGGCCCCGCCGACGAGATCGCTGCGCAAGGTGACGCTGACCACGACCATGGTCGCTAGCCCGACCAGCAGCGCCCCACCGATGAGCGCCACCGCCTCCGCCACCGCGTCGATCCGCGATGGCGGCCTATCGCCCACGCCGTCCGCCATGCCTCAGTTCAGGCCGCGTTCTGATGCTTGGCGAGCGCGGCGCGGGCGGCGGCGAGCAGCTTGTCGCCGTCGAGCCCCTTGTCCTTGGCGGTCTTCAGCCAGCCCTCGATCACCGGCCCGGTGGTCTTGCGCCAGCGCGCCGCCTCCGCTTCCTCAAGCGTGATGATGTTGTTGCCGCGCTTCTTCACCATCTCGGCGACGACGACGGCCTGCTCGTCCCAGACCTTGCCGGCCATGGCGGCTGCGGCGGCGCCGGCGTTCTTGTCGATGATCGCCTTCAGATCGGGAGCGAGCCCGTCGTACTTGGCGCGGTTCATCGCGAGCACGAAGGTCGCGACATAGAAGGTCGGCGAGCCCGGGATCTCGGTGTGGTTCTTGACCAGCTCCTGCACCTTGATCGAGGGCACCACCTCCCAGGGCACGACGCAGCCGTCGATTACGCGCTGGGCGAGCGATTCCGGCACCTGCGGGATCGGCATGCCGATGGCGTTGGCGCCGAGCGCGCGCAGCGCCTCGCCGGCGAGACGGGTCGGGAAGCGCAATTTCAGACCCTTCAGGTCCTCCATCGTCTTCACCGGCTTGTTGGCATGGATCAGCCCGTGATCATGCGCCCAGAAGCAGATCGGCTTGATGTCCTTGAACTCGTCCTTGAGGTTCTGCTCGGCATAGTCGGTCAGCGCCAGCGAGTTCACCAAGGCGCGCTTGTTCGCGACGAAGGGCAGCTCGAACGCCTCGATGCCGGTGAAGCGGCCGGGCGTGTTGCCGGGCAGGGTCCAGACGATGTCGACGACGCCGTCGCGCGCCTGGTCGAAGAGCTGCGGCGGCGTGCCGCCAAGCTGCATCGACGGGAAGATGTCGATCTTGATGCGGCCGTTAGAATCGGCCCCGACCTTGTCGGCCCAGGGCTTGAGGAACTTGGCATGCCCGTTCGAAACCGGCGGCAGGAAGTGGTGCATGCGCAGCGTCACTTCCTGGGCGTTCGCCCTGGTGGCGCGCAGCACGGCCGGCGCGGCCACGGCCGAACCGGCCAGCGTCAAGAACTTGCGACGGTCAAAATTCATCGGTCCCCTCCCCGGGATCGCGCTCGTTTCGTCTGCCCCTCGCGGAGCTTTTCCGCGCCCATGCCGGCCGCGTGCCCCGTCTCGTCCTGTCACATGACGGCCAAAGCCAAGACGAAGCAAGCCCGGTTCCACCAGGAACCGGGCTTGCCCGACGAATTGGCTATGCCGCTGCTCAAGCCTGCGGCGGGATGCGCAGCACCCAGCCCGGCATGATCAGGTCGGGATCCTTGACCGGCGGCGTATTGGCCTTGACGATCTCGGTGTACTTGGCGCCCTGACCCTTGCCGTAGTGCACCTCGGCGATCTTCCAGAGCGTGTCGCCCTTCTTCACCGTGTAGAACACGGCGGCGGGCGCCTCCTTGTTGACGATCAGCTCGGATTCGACCGAGGCGACGCCTGTGGTGTTGCCGAGCGCCAGGATGATCTTCTCGGCCTCCTCGGTCGAGACGGCATTGCCGCTGACCTTGACCTTGTCGCCCTCGACCTTGACCTCGACGCCGGCCGGCAGGCCATGGCTCGCGAGCTCCTTCTGCAGCTCCTCGGAGGTCGCCGCCTTGGCAGGGCTAGACCCAAAAATCTTCGATCCGGCTTCCTTGATGAAACTGAACAGACCCATGGGGCGTCCTCCTGTGGCTGGATGCCCATCAAGCCTCCTCAGCGTCACAAGTTCAAGACGGAACTCGCGACGCCTCGATCCGGCCGGGCAAGCGCTTCCGCACGGCGCCGAAGACTGGCAGAAGCATCAGGGCCGACAGACCGGCCCCGGAGCGCGCTCGCCCTTGCGGGCTCTCCGTCCAATGGGGATATCGTTATGACCATGCTCACTCTCGATCAGGCCCGCACGATCGTCGACGGCGCGCTGAAGCATGCGCGCGAGCAGGGCTTCAAGCCGCTCGCCATCGCCGTGCTCGATGCCCGCGGCGCCCAGAAGCTCTTCGTCGCCCAGGACGGCACCAGCCTGAAGCGCGGCGAGATCGCGCTCGGCAAGGCCAATGGCGCGATAGCGCTCGGCGTCGGGCCGCGCACCCTCAACAAGATGGCGCTGGAGCGTCCGCACTTCATCAACGGCGCCTCACTTGCCATCGGCGGCTCGCTCGTCCCGGTCCCGGGCGGCGCGCTGATCCGCGACACGGACGGCATCCTGCTCGGCGTCATCGGCATCTCCGGCGACACCTCCGATAATGACGAGGCTGCGGCGCTGGCTGGCATCGCCGCAGCCGGGCTGCTCGCCGACACCGGGGCCTGAGCCGCGCCGCCCCCGCGGCGGTGAGCCATGCAGCAATGCGGCGGCCGGGCTACGGCGTGTCGCATTGCGTTGCGGCGGATTTTGCGGCAACGGAAGGCGCCCGAGGCGAGGGCGCGCCTCCTCAGCCTCTACAGGATTGCATCATGACCGCCGCGACCGCCAACGAGAACCTGCCCGCCAGCGAGATCATCGAGACCGATGCGCTGATCATCGGCGCCGGCCCCTGCGGCCTGTTCACCGTGTTCGAGCTCGGCCTGCTCGACATCAAGGCGCATCTCGTCGACATCCTGCCGAAGGTCGGCGGGCAGTGCGCGGAGCTCTACCCCGAGAAGCCGATCTACGACATTCCCGGCTTCCCGCTCGTCACTGGCCAGCAGCTGGTCGACAATCTGATGGAGCAGATCAGGCCGTTCGGGCCGACCTTCCATCTCAACCAGATGATCGAGGCGGTCGAGGTGCTGGGCACGCCGGAGGCGCCGCGCTTCCGGCTGCGCACCGACGCCGGCACGGTCTTCGACGCCAGGACCGTGCTGATCGCCGCCGGCGGCGGCTCCTTCCTGCCAAAGAAGCCGCCGATCCCCGGCATCGAGGCCTATGAGAACCGCAGCGACGGCAGCGGCGTGTACTACGCGGTGCGCAAGATGGAGATGTTCCGCGACCGCGAGATCCTGATCGTCGGCGGCGGCGATTCGGCGCTCGACTGGACGCTCAACCTGCAGCCGCTCGCCAAGCGCGTCACGCTGATGCACCGCCGCGACGATTTCCGCGCCGCGCCGCATTCGGTCGAGCAGATGCGTTCCCTCGTCGCCTCCGGCGCCATGGACCTGAAGATCGGTCAGATCACCGGCCTGCGCGGCGAAGGCGCGAACCTCGAGGCCGCGATCTGCCGCGACAATGCCAATGCCAGCTTCGAGGTTTCCTGCGATACGCTGCTGCCCTTCTTCGGCCTGACTATGAAACTCGGGCCGATCGCCGATTGGGGCCTGAACCTCCACGAGAACCTGATCCCGGTCGACACCGAGAAGTTCGAGACCAACGTCCCCGGCATCTTCGCCGTCGGCGACATCAACAGCTATCCGGGCAAGCTGAAGCTGATCCTCTCCGGCTTCCACGAGGCCGCGCTCGCCGCCCAGAAGGTCCACCGCTACGTCTATCCGGAGAAGCGGCTGACCTTCCAGTACACGACCTCGTCGAGCTCGCTGCAGAAGAAGCTCGGCGTCGCCTGAGGACCGCTTGGCGGCGGAGCCGGCAGCGCCGGCTTCACGCCGTCCGAGGATCGGCCAGCCCGAGTTCGCGGCTGGTGACCACATGCCTGAAATGGTGGCGCCAGAGCCGGACGCCGAGTTCGCCCGAGCGATCCAGCGAGGAGCCGACGGTCAGATCGCTGACCAGCGTCGGCATCAGCCCGGCATCGAACAGGGCGAAGCCGGCGGCGAGGACGCAGGTATCCGTCTGGATGCCGCAGACCAGCACGCGCTCCGGCTTTAGCCTCTTCAGATAAGCGAGCGTCTCGGGCGGCGGTCCATAGCCGTGCTTCACATGAACCTGGTCGGCCGCGATCAGGCTGTCATCGTCGGGCGCCGGGACCCAGCCGAGCTGGCGCCGGAACGGCGTGACGGACTCGTCATGGCGTTCGACCGTGGCGACCGAAGGCATGGTCCCGATCAGCCTGCCGATCCCCTCGACCAGCCATTGCGGCGGGTCGAAACCAGGCTGCACGTCGATGATCAGGAGCGCCTGTCGCATGGCGCTTCATAGCCGCCGGCCGGGAGCAAGGCCAGTTTCCGGCCGCTGCCGCGCGGGCGGCCTGATGGTGCGTCTAGTGCGCCGATGACGAGGCGGTGAGATCGGGCGACGGGCGGACCGGCTTGCGCGGCGGCGTCGGCACGCTCGCGGGCGTCACGGGCACGGTTTCCGGCGCCTGCTCGGCCACCGCGGTCTCTTCCTCCGGCTCGCTGACACGGTCGCGCAATTCGGCGATCGCGCCCTCCAGCGGCCTGAAGACGAAACGGACCTTGTGCTTGCCGGCCGGAACCTTGACCGCCCGGAACAGGACATTGGCCTTCAGGATCTCGACTTCGGTACCGTCTAGCTCGGCCCGCCACCACGGGTGCCAGATATCGTTGAGCACGACGAAGCCCGCCTGCGCGCTCTCGACCTCGATCTCGACCTCGGTATTGCCGTAGCGCTTCAGCTTGACCTCGCCCTGGGCGCGGCTCGGCCCCTCCGTCACGCCCTCGCCGGGCTCGCTGTCGAGCAGGACGACCCGCTGCGGATCGGCATCCGGCCATTTGCCGGCGGTCTTCATCCCCTCGAAATCGGCAAGCTGCCAGCCGCCGACGAACTGCACGCGCGGCAAGGCGCGCGGGTTCTCATAGATGAAGCCGTCCTTGGTATAGGCGACGAGCTTGAGATCGCCCGGAAGCAGCGTCCGGTCGACCTGGCCGATCGGCACGCGCGAGGCGATGTAGCGCAGGCCGAGGAAATCGGCGAGGCGGCAGCGATAGGACGGGAACAGCGGCGTGAACACGCGCTGATCCGGCCCGGCGATCGAATCGCGCGTGCCGACAGCGTCGGAGAAATCGGCCAGCCGGAGCGGGTTGTAACCCAGCGTATGGTCGAAGCCGTGGATCATGCCGGCATTGGGCCATTCGAAGCCGAGGCCGAGCAGCTCGACCCGGTCGCGCCGCGGCGAGTCGGCGGGCTGCGCGGTCAGCCGCTTGAGCACGGCGACGGTCTCGTTCTTCGTGTCCGGCCGCAGCACGTCGTAGAGCTCGGGCGCCAGCGCCGTCGACTCGTTCGGGCCGTTGTTGAAGGCAAGATCGGCGCCGACCGCAGCCGTGACGATCAGGCACGCTGCCAGCGGGCCGATCGCCGCACGCCATCTCGTCAGCGAAAAGACGATCGCCGCCGCGAGCGCGAACCAGAGGCCGGCAATGGCGCTCGGCCACCAGGCATCGCCGAGATGGCCTTCGCGCTGCGCGACCAGGAGCGCGCCACCGATCAGGCCGGCAAGCACCAGCGCCGCAATGCCGAGATCGCGCCAAGGCGCCCTCGCCTTCTCCTCGGTCAGGAGCCGGTGCAGCAGATAGCCCGAGAGCACGGCGCCGAGCGCGCCGATCAGGAAGGTCGCATCCGCCGGCCGCCGGAACGCCTTGACGCCGGGCAGATACTCATAGGCGAGGTGGAAGAACGGCGTGTAGCGCCCGAGCGAGAACAGCACCATCATCACGAACAGGATGGTGAAGGGCCGGATCGCCCTGTCCCAGAGCCAGCCGCGGCTGATTCCGGGCGCGATCAGCAGCAGGAAGGGCAGCGCCCCCGCATAGACCTGCCCCATGTTCTGCGACAGGAACAGCTCCTTGGCGTCCCATTGCGGGCTGTAGGGCCCCCAGAAGTCGACAGCCGGGTCGCTGGCGCCGAAGAGGTCACCGATGAAGGCGGTCAGCAGCGAGGCCGGGTGCAGCGAGCCCCGGCCCGCCTCGACGAAATCGACGGCCGGACGCGTCGTCGCCTCGGCGAACAGCCAGGTCCAGAGCAGTGGCACGGCGATGGTCGCGACGCCTGCCACGGAAGCCGCGGCGATCGGCCCAAGGCTGGCGCGGAAGCCCGCCTTGCCCACAGCGATCCAGTGGGAAACCACCATGCCGACGAGGACATAGGCGCCGAGCAGTGCGACCTGGTCTGGGTCGAGCACCATCATCCCGGAAGCCAGCCCTGCGAGGAAACCGTAGAGCAGCGAGGAACGCTGGAGCATGCGCGCCGTCAGCCAGAAGGCGAGCGCGAAGAAGGCGAGGCTCGAAATCTGCCCTACATGCTGGACGCGCCAGGCCGCGGAAGCGCCGAAGGCGAAGACCAGCGCCGCGAGCAGGCCGGCCGCCGGATGCCAGCCGCGATCGCGGAAGAACATCAGCAAGGCGAGCCCGCCGACCAAAAGATGCGCCAGCACATAGGCATCGACCGCGCGGAAGCTCGGCGAAGGGTTGATCAGCGCGAGCAGGATCGCCGGCGAGAAGATCAGCGATTGCGGATCGGCGATCTGTGGCGAACCGCCGAAGACGTTATGCGTCCAGAACGGTGACTGGCCGGAATGCAGGGCCTGGGCGAGGAATTGGATCTGCGCCTGGAAATGCGCCTTGGCATCGAACGGAATCGTCACCGCCCCCGACAGCCAGGGCCAGCACAGCAGCGCCCAGGCGCAAAGGAACAGCACGGCCGCCAGCCTGTAGCTGACGCCCTTCGTCGATGCGTGGTCCAAGCGGACCCCCCGGTCCCAGGGCGTGCCCACCTCCCGTTCGCCGGGGGTTGTTCACGCCGATTTGATCAGGCAGCCAAAATGCGGCCCGCGACGTGAACCGAAACTGAATGAAACCGGTGCGCCGTTCAGATTCGTGCGGCAGCGTCAACGCGCCGCTACCGGGACGGCGGAAACTCGCCTGCGACCTTGCCCGGCGTGTCCGACCGAAAAGTCCCAAAGCCCTCATCCTGAGGAGCCATTCCGTAAGGAATGGCCTCTCGAAGGATGGTCCAAGAGGCTCCGGAGACCGTCGGACCATCCTTCGAGACGCGCCTGCGGCGCTCCTCATGATGAGGGCTTCAGGACATTCGAGCTTGGTCATCCCGGACGCAGCGAAGCGGAGATCCGGGATCCATTCCGGAGCCTTGCCGCTAGAGGTTCAGGCATGGGTCCCGGGTCTCCCTTCAGTCGCCCGGGACGACCCGTGCCTACTCGCGCGACAACCGGGACCGCGCTCAGCGCTTCTGCGCCACCCAGGCGGCGAGTTGGCGCCGCTCGTCCACCGTCATGCCCGAGAGATTGTTCGGCGGCATGGCATGGGTCATCACCGCCTGCACGCCGATCGCATGGCGCTGGCGGGCTATCAGCTCGGGCTCGTGCAGATAGACGCCCTTCGGAGCGATCTGGATGCCGGGCCAGGACGGCTCCGGCGCATGGCACATGGCGCAGCGCCCGGTGACGATGTTGGCGACCTCGGCCGGCGGCGGCACCAGCCCGGCCAGCATGATCGGCTTGGCTGCCGGCAACGGCTTCAGGCCGAGCCGCTCGCGCCCGCCGGGCGAGGAGGCCATCGCCACCCAGAAGGCGAGCCAGAGCGCCAGCGCCGCCACCGCCCAGGTCCACCAGGGCGATTTCGCGTGGTCGGCATGGCGGACATTGTAGAAGTGCCGGATCAGCGCGCCGGCGACGATGACGAGCGCGACCAGAACCGGGATCACCGCCGAATTGGCGTAGGTCACCGGGTAATGGTTCGCCAGCATCAGGAACAGCACCGGCAAAGTGATGTAGTTGTTGTGCAGCGAGCGCTGCTTGGCCTGCTTGCCGTATTTCGGATCGGGGGTCTCGCCGGCCACCATCGCAGCGATGGTCTTGCGCTGGTTCGGCATGATCACGAAGAAGACGTTGGCCGACATGATCGTCGCCATCAGCGCGCCGGTGTGGATCAGCGCGCCCCTCCCCGAGAACACGCTGGAGAAAGCCCAGCTCGCAGCGAGGACATAGCCGAAGCCGAGCAGCCCGAGCACGACGTCGTTCCTGCCGAGAGGCGACCTGCAGAGCAGGTCGTAGAACAGCCAGCCGCCGGCCAGGGCCGCGATGCCGATCGCACCCGCCGCGAAGGGCGAGAGCGCCATCACCGCGGGGTCGATCAGATAGAGCTCCGACTGGGCGTAATAGACCCAGACCAGCAGGAAGAAGCCGGAGATCCAGGTCCAGTAGGCCTGCCATTTGTGCCAGGTGAGCTCCTTCGGCAGCACCTCCGGCGCGACCAGATATTTGCGCATCGCGTAGAAGCCGCCGCCATGCACCTGCCAGGCCAGGAACTGCGTCGGCTGGCCGGCCGCGTTTTTGGGCGCGTCGGGCGCCGCCCTGAGCGAAGCGTCGAGATGGATGAAGAAGAAGGACGAGCCGATCCAGGCAATGGCCGCGATGACATGCAGCCAACGCATCAGCATGCTGCCCCATTCCATGAGATAGGCCTCAAGCATGCGGCGTCTCCGCGAAGGCGCCTCGGCGCGCGAATTGACAGGGCAGATTCGGGGATGGAACTTGCATGCTGTCTCCAGACTAGGTTCGGCCTTTTCCGGAACGCAAGCATCATTCCGGCCGCGCCAGCGCGGCTCCACCGGCGAAAGGAAAAGGCATGGGGCGGCTGTCGACGCATGTGCTCGACACGGTCAATGGCAGGCCGGCGGCAGGGGTGCGCATCACGCTGGACTGGATCGCACCGGACGGCTCGCGCAACCGCGTCCTGGAAACGCAGACCAATGCCGACGGCCGCACCGACGCGCCGCTGCTGACCGGCACGCTGACCGCCGGCAGCTACGAGCTGACCTTCCGCATCGGCGACTATTTCCGGGGCCTTGGCACGACGCTCCCCGAGCCGGCTTTCCTCGACCATGTGCCGATCCGCTTTTCCATCGCCGAGCCCGAGGGGCACTACCATGTGCCGCTCCTCGCCTCGCCCTGGAGCTACTCAACCTATCGCGGCAGCTGAAGCGAAACCAACCGGTTTTCAACGCCTTACGCGCCGTTTCTGAATCATCGCCGCATGGACTTGAATCATCCTATGAGCCCTTCCCCCTATCCGCGCGACCTCGTCGGCTATGGCCGCACCCCGCCGCATCCGCATTGGCCGGGCGAGGCGCGGATCGCGGTACAGTTCGTGATCAACTACGAGGAGGGCGGCGAGAACTGCACGCTGCACGGCGATGCCGCTTCCGAGGCCTTCCTCTCCGAGATCGTCGGCGCCGCGCCCTGGCCCGGCCAGCGCCACATGAACATGGAGTCGATCTACGAATACGGCTCGCGCGCCGGCTACTGGCGGCTCTGGCGCATGTTCACCGAGCGGAAGATGCCGGTCACGGTCTTCGCCGTCGCCTCGGCGCTGCAGCGCTACCCCGAGATCGTCGCCTCGATGCAGGAGGCCGGCTGGGAGATCGCCACCCACGGGCTGAAATGGATCGACTATCGCGATGCCCCAGCGGAGACCGAGCGCGCCCATATCGAGGAGGCGATCCGCATCCAGATTGAGCTCGCCGGGACACGCCCGCTCGGCTGCTATCAGGGCCGCACCTCGGTCAACACCATTCCCCTGACCATGGCGGAAGGCGGCTTCCTCTACACCGCCGACGTCTATGCCGACGAGCTGCCCTACTGGCTGCAAGGCCCGCACGGGCCCCAGCTCGCCGTGCCCTACACGCTCGACGCCAACGACATGCGCTTCGCGACGCCGCAGGGCTTCAACAGTGGCGACCAGTTCTTCGCCTATCTCAAGGATTCGTTCGACACGCTCTATGCCGAGGGCGAGACCGCCCCGAAGATGATGTCGGTCGGCCTGCATTGCCGCCTCGTCGGCCGGCCCGGCCGCGCCGCCGCGCTCGCCCGCTTCCTCGATTATGTCCAGAGCCATGACAGGGTCTGGGTCGCGACGAGGCTCGACATCGCGCGCCATTGGGTGAGGCAGCATCCGCCGGAAGGCGGCTATGTGCCCTCGCGCCTGCCGCAAGCGCTGTTCACCGAGGTCTATGGCCGGGTCTGGGAGCATTCGCCCTGGATCGCTGAGCAGACCCATGCCGCCGGGCGCTCGGCCGAGCAGGACAAGGTCGAGGGCCTCCACAAGGCGATGGTCGCGGTGATGCGCGCTGCCCCGCGCGAGCGGCAGAAGGCGCTGCTGCTCGCTCATCCCGACCTCGCCGGCAAGATCGCTGCAGCCGGGGAGCTGACACCGGAATCGGCCGGAGAACAGGGCTCGGCAGGGCTCGACCGACTGACCTCTGACGAGCGCGCCCGCTTCACCGCGCTGAACGAGGCCTACAAGGCCAGATTCGGTATCCCCTTCATCCTCGCCGTGAAGGGCCTGACCAAGTCGGACATCCTCGCCTCCTTCGAGGCGCGACTGAAGAGCACGCCGGAGCAGGAATTCGAGACGGCCCTCGCGCAGGTCGAGAAGATCGCCCTGATCAGGCTGAAGGAGCTGCTGCCGGCCAGCTAGAACGCGCTGCGGTCTTTCCGGGGCAGGTCACAGGTCTGAGCCCGGCCCCATGAACACCGCCCTTTCCGTCATGGTCGGGCTTGTCCCGACCATCCACGCCGTCGCTGGTCGAGACCAGTGTTCAAGACGTGGATGCTCGCCACAAGGGAGCGCATGACGAGCTGGAGCGGCGTCGTGGCATGGCTTCCGGTACTCCGCTTCGCTGCAGCCGGAATGACGGCGAGGCAAAAACCGCTACAGCCCACTGACCAGATGCCCGCCATCGGCGGCGACGACCGCGCCGGTCATGTAGCGGGCGGCATCCGAGCAGAGCAGCAGGAGCGGACCGTCGAGATCCTCCAGCTCGCCCGCCCGGCGCATCGGGATGCGCTTCTTCAGCGCCTCGCCGGCTTCGCTGGCGAAAAACTCGCGGTTGATGTCGGTGACGATGTAGCCGGGCGCCAGCGCATTGACCCTGATCGCATGGCGCGCCCATTCCAGCGCCAGCGCCTTGGTCATCTGGATCAGCCCGGCCTTGGAGATCGCATAGGGCGCGACCCGGCCGGCGACACGCTCACCGAGGATCGAGGCGATGTTGACGATGGCGCCGCCAACTCCCTGATCCACCATGATCTTCGCCGCCGCCTGTGCCGCGAAGAAGCAGCCCTTCAGGTTGACGTCGAGCTGGGCGTCCCATTGCGCCTCGCTCACCGAAAGCGCCTGCTCCGTCTCGCCGACGCCGGCATTGTTGACGAGAACGTCGAGCCCGCCGAGCAGGCCGGCGGCCTCAGCAATACCGCTCTCGATCGCCGCGACCGAGCCGACATCGAGCGAAACCGGCACGATCTTGCCGGGCAGGCCGGCCGCAGCCTGCGCCAGTGCCGCGAGCCGGTCGGTGCGCCGCGCCGCGGCAGCGACATGGGCGCCGCGTTCCGCCAGCAGCCGGGCGAAATGCGCTCCCAGTCCGGACGAGGCGCCGGTCACCAACACGCGCTTTCCCTTGAGATCCTCGAACACCGCCACCCCCCGTCGCAACAAGCCGCCGGAGGGGACAATGCCGCGCCATGCCGGTCAAGCCCGGTTCAGGCGGCCCGCGGCTGGCCCAGCGCAGGAACCCTTTCGAGGATGCTCGCGAGATCGGCCACGAAGCGGGCGGTCTCGCGCGCCCTCGCCGCCTCATCCGGCAGCCGCAAGAGATAGGAGGGGTGGACGGTGACCAGCAACGGCGTCCCGTCAGGCAAGGCCAGCTTGCGCCCCCGCGCCTCGGCGAGCGAGCCCGTCTCGCCGGTCAGCGCCTTGAGCGCGGTCGCGCCCAGCGCCACCACCAGCTGCGGCCTGACGAAGCCGAGCTCGAGATCGAGCCAGAAGCGGCAGGCCTTCACCTCGCCGGCATTCGGCTTCTCGTGGATGCGCCGCTTGCCGCGCAGCTGGAATTTGAAATGCTTCACCGCATTGGTGACATAGGCTTGGGTGCGGTCGAGCCCGGCATCGGCCATGGCGCGGTCGAAGACCTTGCCGGCCGGGCCGACGAAAGGCTTGCCGGCAAGGTCCTCCTGGTCGCCGGGCTGTTCGCCGACGAAGATCACCGGCGCGTTGCGCGTGCCTTCGCCGAACACCGTTTGGGTCGCATCGCACCAGAGATCGCAGCGCCGGCAGGAGCGCGCGGCGGCCGCGGCGTGCTCCCAGCTCTCGATCGCGGAAATATTGGAGGTGGCCGGTTCGGAAGCCGCCGCAGGCCGCCGCTTCTGCGGTGAGGTCGGAGCGCTCATGATCATCTCCTGCGTTCGCCGGGCAGCGTCGGCGATCAGGGGAGAAATCAGTTCGGCCTCCGGCAGGTTCCGCCAGTACTTCACCGGCATCTCCGCCCTCATCGCCTTCGGCTTCAGCCGGGCCGGGTTGAAGATGCTGGCGTAATAGGTCCGCCACCAGTCTTCCATCGCGTCGCTGGTCGGCGCCTGCGCCCGTGTTGCCGCTTCACCGAGCCTGAGCTCGCGCCCGTCCCAGAGCAGCGTCCCGCGCGGCGTCAGGATCGTCCAGCGCATGGTGGTGAAACGCTCGACGAAGAATGGCGCGACCTTCTGAAGGATATGGTGCTCGGGCTCGAACCAGGCGACGAAGGCCTCGCCGCCTTCCCCGTCATCCACTTCGCGGAAGCGCACGAAGGCGGTCATCTTGTGCATGTCGCGCCGGACCGAGCGCGCCAGCGCCTCGGCGCGATGGACGTCGTGGTCGGAGGCGATCTGGAGCAGCTCGCGCTCCTCCTGCAGGCGCCAGAGCAGGCGATAGAGCAGGTCGAAACGCGCAGGGTCGCTATGGCAGATCACCTCCTGCGCCAGCGCGATGAAGGCACGCGGTACACTGAGCGCCCTGCCCTCGCCGACCTCGACCACATCCTCGCCGAACAGGCCGGTGTCGTGATCGCCGACGCGCCAGTCGATCGCCGAGGGCGCGACCAGCGCTTGTGCGAAGCGTCGGGCGAAGCCGCGCCAGCCGTCGAAATCAGCGGGATGGGGGAGACGCGCGACGAACATCAGAGCAGCGCCAGTTGCTGCGGCTTCGGCGCCAATTGCGCCTTCAGTCTCTCGCCATCGAGCGCCGCGCCCGGCCGCCAGTCGGCAGTGACGATGAACTGCCTGAGCACCTTCAGGGAGCGCACCAAGCGCCCGACATCCTCCAGCCTCAAGCTCCGGAATCTGCGCATGGCGAGGATGCGATAGACACTCCGCGTACCGAGCCCTGGAATGCGCAGCAGCAGCTCGCGCTCGGCACGGTTGACATCGACCGGGAAGCGGCCGCGATGGCGCAAGGCCCAGGCGAGTTTGGGATCGACGGTGAGGTCGAGCATGCCGCCCGGCGCCGCATCCATTATCTCGTCGACCTCGAAGCCGTAGAAGCGCGTCAGCCAGTCGGCCTGGTAGAGCCGGTGCTCGCGCATCAGCGGCGGCTCCGACAGCGGCAATTGCTTGGATGAGTCGGGTATCGGGCTGAAGGCGGAGTAATAGACCCGGCGCAGACCATAGGCGCCGTAGAGATGAGCGCTGCGCTGCAGGATGGTGGTGTCGCTGGCTTCGTCGGCGCCGACGATCATCTGCGTGCTCTGCCCCGCCGGCGAGAAGGCCGGCGCCCGTTTCGAACGTTCGCGCTCGGCTGCGGCCTCATCGATCCTGAGCTTCAGCCCGCCCATGGCGCTGCGGATGTCGAGCGGCTGCTTTTCCGGTGCGAAGCGCTTGAGCGAGGTCTCGCTCGGCAATTCGACATTGATCGAGACACGGTCGGCGAACAGAGCGGCGCGGTCGATAAGATCCTGGCTCGCACTCGGGATCAGCTTGAGATGGATGTAGCCGCGGAAATCATGCTCCAGCCGCAGGCTCTCGGCGACGCGGACGAGCTCGCCCATGGTGTAATCCGGCGAGCGGATGATGCCGGAGGAGAGGAACAGGCCCTCGATATAGTTGCGCTTGTAGAAGTTCAGCGTCAGCGCCACGACCTCTTCGACCGAAAAGCGCGCTCGCCGGACATTGCTCGAACTGCGGTTGATGCAGAAGACGCAGTCATAGGAGCAGAAATTGGTCAGCAGGATCTTGAGCAGCGAGATGCAGCGCCCGTCCGGCGCATAGGAATGGCAGATGCCAGAGCCCGTGGTCGAGCCGACGCCCTTGCCGCCGACCGAATTGCGCTCGGCGGTGCCCGACGACGCGCAGGAGGCGTCGTATTTCGCGGCGTCGCTGAGAATTTCGAGCTTCTGAAGCGTGGTGAGCTGCGCCAAGCGCGCCTCCATGTTCATGATATGTTCCATCATGAACCAAACGCTTCCCCGCCGCCAGAGGTTCCAGCCTGCATGATCGTCGCACCGGACACGGCTCGACGGATCGGAACCGGGCTTGGGCCACCGCGTTCCCTTGCGAGGATAAAGTTGGACGGGGGAACCCATGTTTCGCATTCTGCTGGTGATCGCGGTCGTCGCGATCGGCTATGACGCCGTGGTCCATCGGGGCGCCTATACCCGCGACCTCTGGTACAAGGCCGTCGGCGTGACCGAGCGGGCCGTCGACGAAGCCAAGCGTGTCGGCGAGCGCCCCCCGGACGAGCCGCCGCGCACGCAGATGAACTAGCGCCTAGCCTTTCATTGTCATCCCGGACGCAGCGAAGCGGAGATCCGGGATCCATTCCGGATCATTTCCGAATGAGGTTCCGGAATGGATCCCGGGTCCCCCTGCGGCGCCCGGGATGACTCGTTAAAGGTGGAGGCAGCGTCTAAGCCGCCTCCCGCGCTAATGCCGCCTGCTCGATCTCGCCGGCGATCGCCTCGATCAGGGCGGTCTCATCGCCGGCCAGCCCCTCCATCGCCGCCATGCGCTGAAGCACGGTCCCGGCGACTTTCTCCTCCACCGTGTCCTCGGCGTAGGCATAGAAGATCGTCGCGTGCTGGCCGTCGCGATGGCAGCGGCCCTCGATCTGCTGGAGCTGGATCGCGCTGTGGCGCAGATCATGGACAACGAGCGCCCGCTCGCGCTCCCCGCCCGGCATCTCGCCCTTATGCAGCGAGATCGACTCCGTCACGGTGAAGACGACAGCGTCGAGCTTGCCGGTCTGGAAGGCGATCCGCGTCGCCTCATTCGCCTCGCCCGAATGCTCGCCGGTGATCGAGCCGACGCGCCAGCCCCGTCCCGCGAGCTTCTCCGCCAGCATGGCGCCGGTTTCTAGGAAGGCGACGGAGATCGCGACCTGCTCGTCGTTTTCCAGCAGGTCCTGGCAGAAGTCCGCCGTGCCGGCGGTCCTGAGCAGGCTCGCCTTCTGGCGAAAGCGCAGGTCGGCGGCCCAGCCGGCCGGCTTGCGAGTCGAGCCACCGGCAAGGCCGAGCTCGCGCCGGAATTCCCGCCAGGTCGCGTCGTAGAGCTTGCGCTCGGCGGCATCGAGCGCGACGGGGGCAAGCTCGCGCTGCACCTCGGGCCAGCCGGCGATCTCCTCCGGCCGGCGGCGCAGGCCGATGGCGTTGCGGCCGCGATAGAGCAGCTCGGCCATCACCTTGCGGTCGGCCTCGTTGGGCTCCCAGCTCCAGTTCTTCCAGCGCCCCTTGGCCCGGCCGATCTTCAGCTTCTTCATCAACTGCCTGAAGCCGTCGAGATCGGCGTCCGCCATGCCGGCCGCCCCGCTCAGGAGCCGCGCCAGATAGGAGAGCTCGTGCGGCGCCTGCCCGGCCGTCGCACTCATATAGATCGCGAACTCAGCGGCTGCCGCCATCTGCCGGCAGACCAGCCCCTGCTGCGAGTTCGGATTGCGGATGCGGTGCGCCTCGTCGATCACGACCAGCGGCCAGGTCCGCTTCGGCGTGCCGTGCTTGGCGAGCTCATTGTTCTTCGCCCGGGTCGAGCGCTTGTTGCTCGCAGGCGGCGGCGCGAGCAGCGACTTCGTCCGCTCGAAATTCATCAGGGTCAGCTTCTTCGCCGGCAGGCCGGAACGGGCGATGGTGCGCCGCCATTGCGGGATCGCGCCCTTCGGGCAGATCACCAGCACCTCCTGCTCCGGCATCGCCGCAATCGCGAGCCAGGCCGAGAGCGTCTTGCCGAGGCCGGTAAGGTCACCGAGCAGGAAGCCCGGCTTGCCCGCCGCCCGCGCCGCCAGGATCGCATCGCGCGCCACGAGCTGGTGCGGGTGCGGCACCATGATGTCGGGCGCGGCGCCCTGCCCCGCAGCGGTCATGCGCGGCGGTCCCCGGCTGTCGCGGGCGGCTCGGTCGCCATCGCCGCGAGCACGTCTGCCTGCTGCAGCTCCTCGATCAGCGTGCTGATGAAATTCGTCACCACCTTGGGCAGCGCGCGACCGGACATGGTCTGGATCTGCAGGCTGCGCGGCGGCAATTCGCCGTCCTTCAGCGGCAGCGCCACCACCGAGCCATCGCGGATCGAGGCCCCGAATGAGATCGAGCTGGCGAACATCACGGCGCCGCCGAGTTTGCAGAAATGGCGCAGGCTCGCGACATTGGTCGAGGTCAGCACGGGATCGACGGTCAGTCCGCGCGCCGAGAAATAGATGTCGACGATCTTGCGCACGGTCGCCTCGCTGTCGAGCACCGCGACCGGATGGGCGAAGATGTCCTCGATCCGCACGGTCTCCTGCTGCGCCAGCGGATGATGCGGCGCGACGAACGCGTAGGTCCGCGTCGCGCATTGCCAGTTGATGGTGACGCCGCGCTCCTGCTGCAGCACGAATGTCAGCCCGAGATCGATCGCGCCGGTGCGGACCTGCTCGGTCACGACCTGCGGCGACATCACCTTCATGTCGAAGGAGACATCGGGATGTCGCTGGCGGAAGGCATGGATCGTCTCGGGAATGAAGGAGACGGCGAAACCCTCGGTGACGCCCATGCGGATCAGCCCGCGGCCGGCGCCGTGCAGTTCGCGGATCTCGTTGACGACCTGCTCGGCCTCAAGCTCGAGCCGCTGCGCATAGGCCGCCAGCGTCTGGCCGGCCTGGGTCACGATCATGCCGTGCGAGCGCCGCTCGAACAGGTCCGCGTCGAGTTCCTTTTCAAGATTGGCGATCTGGCGGCTGACGGCGGAGGCCGCCACCCGCAGGCGCTGCGCCGCGGCGCTGACCGAGCCGGTCCGCGCCACCGCCAGGAAATATCGGAGGGCCGCTGTCTGCATCGCGCGGCTTTAGAGAAGCTTTGCCGGTTCGGCAACGATCCCTTCGATTCATTCTTATGGCGGCAAGCTCAATCCTTGGGCAGATTTCGAATAAAGCAAAACTGCGGCAGTCCAGCCGTGGCGGAGCTTTGTCAGCACGCTCGATGAAGCCGTGAGGGGATAAGAATGCGAATCTCGATGAAGACGCTGGCCGTCGCGCTGGCGGGTACCGCAATGGCGGCCCTGACCAGCATGCCGGCCTCCGCCCAGAAGGCCGCCAACACGGTCCGCTTCGCCTATGACCAGGCGCCCGAGAACGTCGACCCGTTCTTCAACAATGTCCGCATCGGCGTGATCATCGGCGCCAATGTCTGGGATACGCTGGTCTACCGCGACCCGAACACCAACGAGTACAAGGGCCAGCTTGCCAAGAGCTGGAAGCAGGTCGACGACAAGACCATCGAGTTCGAGCTGCGCGAAGGCGTGAAGTTCCACAATGGCGAGGAGTTCGACGCTGACGACGTCGTCTACACGCTGAACTTCATCTCCAAGCCGGAGAACAAGGTCGTCACCCAGGGCAACGTCAACTGGATCGAGAAGGCCGAGAAGCTCGACAAGTACAAGGTCCGCCTGACCACCAAGGAGGTCTTCCCGGCCGCGATCGAATATCTCGCCGGCCCGGTGGTGATCCATCCCAACGAGTATTACGAGAAGGTCGGCCCCAAGGGGCAGAACGAGAAGCCGGTCGGCTCGGGCCCCTACAAGGTCTCGAACTACGTGCCGGGCAAGTCGATCACGCTCGAGCTCAACAAGGACTATTTCAAGGATTCGCCGAAGCCGCAGCCCAAGATCGGCAAGATCGACATCCGCTTCATCCCCGACCGCCAGACCCAGATGGCCGAGATGCTCTCGGGCGGCGGCGACCTGATCATGCACGTCCCCAAGGACCAGGCCGATCAGCTCAAGACCGTGCCGACGCTGCAGGTCGTCTCCGGCGAGACGATGCGCATTGTCTTCATGCAGATGAACGTCCAGGACGGCACTCCGGCGCCGGCCCTGAAGGATGAGCGCGTCCGCAAGGCGATCATCCACGCGATCGACCGCGAGGCGATGGTCAAGAACATCGTCGGCGACGGCTCGCGCGTCATCAACACGATCTGCTTCCCCTCGCAGTTCGGCTGCACCGACGAGGGTGCGACCCGCTACAACTACGACCCCACCAAGGCCAAGGCACTGCTGGCTGAAGCCGGCGTCAAGGACCTGACCCTGGACATCGTCGCCTATCGCGAGCGCAACCAGACCGAAGCGCTGATCGGCTATCTCCAGGCCGTCGGCATCAAGACCAATCTGCGCTTCCTGCAATACGCCGCGATGCGCGAGCAGATCGCCACCAACAAGGCGATGCTGACGCACCAGACCTGGGGCTCCTTCTCGGTCAACGACGTCTCGGCGGCGACGCCGAACTACTTCGCCTTCCGCAGCGAGGACGTCACCCGCGATCCGGAGGTCCGCGACCTCCTGAACAAGGGCAACAACTCGGTCGATCCCGCGGTCCGCAAGGAAGCCTACAAGGGCGCGCTCAAGATCATCGCCGACAAGGCCTACGCGACGCCGCTCTACTCGCTTCCGGTCTACTACGTCGCCAACAAGGACCTGAACTTCAAGGCCTATCCGGACGAGATGGTCCGGTTCTGGGAGATGGGCTGGAAGTAAATCCAGCCACCTTCCCTGCCGTCCTCGCCCGCGCGGCGAAGCGATCCACCTAGGTTCCTTCGCCGCGCCCTGGCGCCGCGTGACGGCCTGCCTATGCCTACCTGCTACCGAGCGGCTGCCATGCAGCCGCCCGGGCCTATTTCAGCATCCTGCGAAAGCGACTTATGCTCGGCTTTATCCTCAAACGCCTTGGCCTGGCGCTGATGGTCGCGCTCGCGGTCTCGGCCATCGCCTTCTTCCTGCTGCGCCTGTCCGGCGACGTCGCGGTTGCGATCGCCGGCGAAGGCGCGCAGCAGGCAGACATCGACGTGATCCGCGAGACCTACGGTCTCAACCGGCCGCTTGTCGTCCAGTATCTCGATTGGCTCTGGAAGACCCTGCGCGGCGATTTCGGCACGTCGATCTACTTCAAGACCGACGTGTCCGAGCTGGTGCTGGCCAAGATGCCGGTGACGCTGATCCTCGGCCTGACCTCGCTCGCCTTCGCGCTGCTGATCTCGATCCCGCTCGGCGTGCTCGCCGCGATCTACGCCAACAGCTGGATCGACCGGGTCGCGCTCGCGATCGCCGTCTTCGGCCAGGCGATGCCGAACTTCTTCTTCGCGCTGATCCTGGTGATGCTGTTCTCGATCACCCTGCGCTGGTTGCCGGTCTCCGGCTCCGCGACCTGGCAACACTACATCATGCCGACCGTGGCGCTCGGCTATTATGCCGCTCCCGCCTTCATGCGTCTGATCCGCGCCGGCATGATCGAGGTGCTCTCGGCCGATTATATCCGCACCGCCCGCGCCAAGGGCCTGCCCTCCGGCAAGATCATCTTCAAGCATGCGCTGCGCAACGCCGTCGTTCCGGTGGTCGCCTTGGCGGCAGTGCAGCTCGGCTTCCTGCTCGGCGGCTCGGTGGTGATCGAGACGATCTTCGCGCTCGATGGCCTCGGCTACCTCGCCTATCAGAGCATTACCTACAAGGATTTCCCCGTCATGCAGGTCGTCGTCCTGCTGCTGTCGGTCGTCTATGTCCTGCTGACGCTGGCCGCCGACATCGCCAATGCCTGGCTCGACCCGCGCATCAGGGTGGCCTGAGATGAGCGAAACCTCCCTCTCCGTCGCCGAGACAGCCGAGCTTTCCGAAGGCCGCAAGCTGCTGCGCCGCTTCCTCGGCCAGAAGGCCTTCGTCTTCGGCTTCGGCCTGCTCGTGCTGTTCATCCTGATCGCGCTCGCAGCCCCGCTGCTGGCACCGCACGACCCGTATCTGCAGAACCTCACGGCGCGGAACATCCCGCCCTTCTGGTATGAGAAGGGCAACTGGGTGCATCCGCTCGGCACCGATCCGCTCGGCCGCGACTATCTCTCGCGCCTGCTCTACGGCGCCCGGATCTCGCTGCTGATCGGCATCAGCGTCGTGATCATCTCCGGGCTGATCGGGACGACCATGGGCCTGCTCGCCGGCTATTTCGGCGGCAGGATCGACATGGTGATGACATTCCTCGTCACCACGCGGCTCTCCATGCCGGTCATCCTGGTCGCGCTCGCCGTCGTCGCCATCGTCGGCTCCTCGCTCTGGATCGTCATCCTCGTGCTCGGCCTCCTGAAATGGGACCGCTTCGCCGTGGTGATGCGCAGCGCGACCCAGCAGGTCCGCTCGCTCGACTACGTCGCCGCCGCTCAGGCCGCCGGCGCCTCGACCAGCCGCATCATCTTCGGCGAGGTCCTGCCCAACATCGCCCCGCATCTGATCGTCGTCGCGACCCTCGAGGCGGGCAGTGCCATCCTGCTCGAGGCGGCGCTTTCCTTCCTCGGCCTCGGCGTGCAGCCGCCTTTGCCCTCCTGGGGCCTGATGATCTCGGAAGCCAAGGCCTACATGTTCTTCTCGTTCTGGCTCATCGCCCTGCCGGGCAGCGCGCTTGCCCTGCTGATCTTCGCCATCAACCTCGCCGGCGACGGCTTGCGCGACGTGATCTCGCCGGAGGGACGCGCCTGATGAGCGACGCCATCCTTCAGATCGACGGCCTCACCGTCGACATCGCGACGCCGCGCGGCTCGCTCCATGCGGTGCGCGACCTCTCCTTCAAGGTCGAGAAGGGCAAGACGCTCTGCCTCGTCGGCGAGTCCGGCTGCGGCAAGTCGATGACCTCGCTCGCGATCATGGACCTCCTGCCCAAGGCGGCGAAGAAGAGCGCAAGACGCCTCTCCTTCGCCGGCGAGGACCTCGCCAAGGCGACGCCGAAGCGGATCAACGCCCTGCGCGGCGACCGCATGGCGATGATCTTCCAGGAACCGATGACGGCGCTGAACCCGGCCTACACCATCGGCGACCAGATGACCGAGGCCTACAAGCTGCACCGCAAGGCGAGCGAGGCGGAAGCCCGCGATCGCGCGATCCTGCTGCTCGGCAAGGTCGGCATCGCCAATGCCGCCCAGCGGCTCGGCCAGTATCCGCACCAGCTCTCGGGCGGCCTGCGCCAGCGCGTCATGATCGCCATGGCGCTGATGTGCTCGCCCGACCTCCTGATCGCCGACGAGCCGACCACCGCGCTCGACGTCACCATCCAGGCCCAGATCCTGCGCCTGCTCGCCGACCTCCAGCAGGAGCTCGGCATCGCCATGGTGCTAATCACCCATGATCTCGGCATCGTCGCCCGCATCGCCGACTGGGTCGGCGTGATGTATGCCGGCCAGATCGTCGAGGAGGGCCCGACCGAGGCGATCTTCCGCAATCCGCGCCACCCCTACACGCAGGGCCTGATCGACTGCATCCCGGTGCCTGGCCGTACCGAGCCCGGCGGCAAGCTCGGCGTCATCCCCGGCGTCGTGCCCTCGCTCGTCGGCGAGATCAGGGGCTGCAGCTTCCGCGACCGCTGCAAGCACGCCAAGCCTGCCTGCGCCGAGGCGCCCCCGCTGCGGCAGCGGCCGGACGGCCATAGCTGGCGCTGCATTCTGGAGGACGCGGCATGAGTGCGACCAATCCGATCCTGCTCGAGGCGCGTGACCTCACCCGTTCCTTCTCGGTCAGCCAGGGCCTGTTCAAGGGCAAGCGCAAGCTCCACGCCGTCAACGGCGTCTCGCTCGCCATCGCCAAGGGCGAGGTGCTCGGCATCGTCGGCGAATCCGGCTGCGGCAAGTCCACCTTGGCGCGCATGCTGCTCGGCCTGCTGCCGCCGTCCAGCGGCGAGATCGCGCTCGCTGGCGAGAATGTCGGCAAGCTCGGCCGGCTCGGCATGGCCAAGCGCGTCCAGCCGGTGTTCCAGGACCCGTATTCCTCGCTGAACCCGCGCCGCACCATCGCCTCGATCGTCGCGCTGCCGCTCGCCGTCCAGGGCATCGGCACCGCCAAGGAACGCCGCGAGCGCGCTATCGCGATCCTCGACAAGGTCGGCCTGCCGCGCCGCTTCGCCGACCGCTATCCGCGCGAGCTCTCCGGCGGCCAGCGCCAGCGCGTCGCCATCGCCCGGGCGTTGATCCTCAATCCCGAGATGGTGGTCTGCGACGAGCCGACCTCGGCGCTCGACGTCTCCGTGCAGTCACAGATTCTGAACCTGCTGAACGATCTGCGCAGCGAGCTCGGGCTGACCTATGTCTTCATCAGCCACAACCTCGTCGTCGTCGAGCATATCGCGACGCGGGTGGCGGTGATGTATCTCGGCCGCGTCGTCGAACTCGCCGATACCGCGACGCTGTTCAAGGCGCCGCGCCATCCCTACACCAAGGCGCTGCTCGCCTCCGTGCTGACGCCGGAACCCGGCAAGGGCATCCCGGAGACCGGGCTCGGCCTCGCCTTCCCGGACCCGCTCAACCCGCCGCCCGGCTGCCCCTTCCACCCGCGCTGCCCGGCGAAAATGCCGCAATGCGCCACGGTGACGCCGAAGCTGCGGGCCGACACGGCCGGTCTGGTCGCCTGCCATCTCTACGACGAACCGGCGAGCACCGCCGCCTGACATGTCCATTTCCCCCTCGGTCCTCATCGTGAGGAGCGATCGCAGATCGCGTCTCGAAGGATGCCTCCAGCAAACTCTGGAACATCCTTCGAGACGCCGCTGCGCGGCTCCTCAGGATGAGGCCGGGACAAATAGAATTCCCAGCGAGGAGACATTCCCATGACCCGCGCCCAGGCCGTCGCGCACGCCCAGGACTACTTCGATTCCGGCAGCCTCAAGCGCGACCTCTCGCGCCTCATCGCCATGCCGACCGAGAGCCAGAATCCCGAGCGCGCCCCGGTGCTCAGCGATTATCTCGAAAACGAGATGCGCCCGTTGCTCGAAGGCCTCGGCTTCACCTGCAGGACGCTGACCCATCCACGCGCCAAAGGACCGTTCCTCTTCGCCGAGCGCATCGAGGACCCGTCCCTGCCGACGATCTTCGGCTACGGCCATGGAGACGTCATCCGCGGCCTCGACGCCCAGTGGAGCGAGGGCCTCTCGCCCTGGACGCTCACCGAGCGCGGCGACCGTTGGTACGGTCGCGGCGTGGTGGACAACAAGGGCCAGCACGTCATCAACATCAATGCGCTGCGCGCTGTGCTCGAGACCCGCGGCAAGCTCGGCTTCAACGCCAAGTACCTGATCGAGATGGGCGAGGAATGCGGCTCCCCGGGCCTGCGCGAGCTCTGCACCGAGCAGAAGGAGCTGTTCAAGTCGGACGTGCTGATCGGCTCCGACGGGCCGCGCCTCAATGCCGAGCGCCCGACCGTCTTCCTCGGCTCGCGCGGCGGCGTGACCTTCGATCTCTCGATCAATGCCCGCGACGGCGGCCACCATTCCGGCAACTGGGGCGGCATCCTTTCCGACCCCGCGATCCAGCTCGCCCATGCCATCGCCTCGATCGCCGGGCCGACCGGCCAGATCCGCATCCATGAATGGGTGCCGAAGGAGCTGCCCGAGCCGGTGCGCAAGGCGCTAGCCGATTGCGAGGTCGATGGCGGCCCTGACGGCCCGACCATCGACCCGAACTGGGGCGAGCCCGGCCTGTCACCGGCCGAGCAAGTCTTCGGCTGGTGCTCTTTCGACGTGCTGGCGATGAAGTCGGGCGTGCCAGAGACCCCGGTCAACGCCGTGCCGCCGAGCGCCTGGGCCCGCTGCCAGCTACGCTTCGTCGTCGGTATCGACCCGAACGAGGTGCTGCCGGCGCTGCGCCGCCACCTGAAGCGCCAGGGGCTCGACATGGTCGAGGTCACCCTCGCCCGCGACGAGATCTTCAACGCGACCCGTCTCGACCCCGAGGACGCCTGGGTCCATTGGGCGCTGGCCTCGATCGCAAAGACGACCAACAAGAAGCCGGCGCTGCTGCCCAATCTCGGCGGGTCGCTGCCGAACGACATCTTCTCGGAGATCCTCGGCCTGCGCACGATCTGGGTGCCGCATTCCTATCCGGGCTGCTCGCAGCACGCCCCGGACGAGCACCTCCCGGTCGCGATCGCCCGCGAGGCGCTCGGCATGATGGCCGGGCTCTACTGGGACCTCGGCGACGGCAACACGCCGGCGCTCTGACCCGCTACCTCCTCACTCCTGCGGCTGGCGCGGATCGCGCGCCGGCGGCAGGTCGACAGGCGTCGCCGGCGGTGTTTCCGGCGGCGCATCGGGCGGCAGCTCCGGCGGCGGCTCGGTCGGAATGCCGACGGGCTCCGCATCGGGCGGCGTCTCGATCGGCGGCGCCGGCGGAACCTCGCCCGGCGTCAGCGGCGGCAACTCTGGCGGCGGCATTGGCGGCATCGGATCGCCGCCGGGCTCGCCTGCGGCCTGATGAAACATCGTCATCTCGTACTCCCTTTGCCTGACGCAACGCGGCGCCCCCGCGAAAGTTCGGCACAGGCGAGGCCCCGCGGAACAATGCCGCGGCTCGTGGCTTGGTTCGGCAACAGGCCAGCCAGGGAGAGCCGCCATGCCGGAGAACCCCAAGCCGCGCGAGAACCCGGCGCTGCTCGACGAACGCATCGAGAGTGATGCCGTCCGCCCGGAAGATGCCTCGGTCCGTCCCGATCCCGATCTTGCGGGCCGCGACCGGCGCAAGGTCAGCGACGAGACCAATGTCCACGATGCCGGCAGCGACGCCAACGACACGATCGACGGCCTGACCGAGCAGGAAGAAGCCGTCAGGCACGCCGCCGAGGACATTCCGACCAGTCAGGACCCGGCCGGGCCCACCGAGGCGACACCCGTCTTCGACCGCGGCTCGGCTCCGCCGAAGGTCTGAAGGGTCAGTTCATCCCGTCTGGCTTCCGCAGCGGCAGGCAAGCTAGGCTGAAGGATGAGCTTCGCGATCCGCCCGAGCCGTCACCTATGGTTGTGCCCGGCAGCCCTCGCCGCGCTGACCTTCGGCGTCATCCTCGCTGCGGCGCAGCCCCTCGCCCCGATCGCCTGCACCGGCCCCTTCGCCCGCAACGCCGACGAGGCGGCGTTGCTCCGGGCCTTCGGCAAGGAGAATGTCCGGCGGGCGCGCATCGAGGTCGGCGAGGGCGAAAAGCAGCCGGGCGCCATCATCTTCCCGGGCGACAGCAAGCGGCGCATCGAGCTGATCTGGCAGGACGGCGCGAAACGTCGTCGTCCAGCAACGATCTATATCCGCGAAGGCTCTGGCCAATCGGTGGAGGGCCCGGACGGCATGCGCATCGCGATCGGCACGCCGCTCGCGGCGGTCGAAAAGGCCAATGGCGGACCCTTCACCATTCTCGGCTTCGGCTGGGATTATGCTGGCACCGCGACCGACTGGCGTGGCGGAAAGCTCGCCAAGGCAGGCGGCGGTTGCCGACTGCTCCTGCGTTTTCATGACACGCCCGGCGCTGACGGCGCGGCGCTCGATCGCGTTTCCGGCGACAGCGAGTTTTCCTCAGGCGATGCCGACATCAAGGCGGTGAAGCCGGTCGTCGGCGAGATTCTGCTGTCCTGGACGGAGTAGCGGCGCCGATCTCAGGCGCCGACCTTGGCCAGAACGTCCGCCCGCAGGAAGCGTTCGATGAACAGCATGAACAGCACCGAGGGCACGAGCAGGATCAGCGCCGTGATCGAGGCGACCTGATAGTTGCCGCCCATCGCCGCATTGTAGAGCAGGAGCGGCAGGGTCGTGACCTGCGGCACGCCGACGAAGAAGGTGCCGGTGAACTCGTCGAGCGATTCCAGGAAGACGAAGATGCCGCTCGCGATGATCCCCGGCATCGCCAAGGGCAATGTCACCGTGAAGAAGGTGCGCAGCGGTGAGGCTCCGATATTGCGCGCGGCGAGTTCGAGGTCTTTGTCGACGGCGGCAAAGGCCGCGGCCGCGATCCAGACCGAATACACCAGCCCGTGCGCGGCATGGACCAGCACCACGCCCAGCACCGTGCCGTTGATGCCGAGTTGGTAGAAGACGCGGGCGACGTTGATATAGATCGCGACTGAGGGAAAGGCCTGCGGCAGCAGGAAGAGTACCATGAAGGCCGCCCGCATCGGCAGCTTCAGCCGCGCCAGCGCGTAGCCGGCCGGGATCGACAGAGCGAGTGCGACGATCACCGTCAGCACCGCGATCCAGACGCTGGTGCCGAGCGAGGCCATGGCGTCGCCGGTAGGCCGGAAGACCTGCTCCCAATAGCGCGTGCCATAGGTCACCGGCAGCTTGTAGGGCGTGTACCAGCGCTCGGCGACCGACCACAGCGCGAGATTGGCGAGCGGGCCGATCAGCACGAAGGCGAAGGCGGTGAGGACGGCGGCCGCGAAGGTCGCCCTGGCGGCGGAGGCGAGCCGCATCATGGCGCACCCTCCTTCGCCAGCCCGCGTTTCAGGTAGAGGATCGCAGCGCCGGCGCTGATCAGATAGGTGATGACCCCGAGCGCATTGGCGGTCGCGTAGTCGCCATAGGCGTTGATCCGGAACGCCATGTCGACGGTCAGCATGGTCGGCTGCGAGCCGGCGACCATCATCGGCACCGAGAGCACCGAGAGCATCGTCACGAAGGACAGGACGAGCGCGACCAGCAGCGTCGGCATCACCTGCGGCAGGGCGAGCTCGAAGAGCACGCGCGGTCGCGAGGCCCCGAGATTGCGGCCGGCCTCCAGCGTCGCACGGTCGATCGAGGCGAGGGCGCCGGCGAGCAGCAGCGCGACGAAGGGCGTCTGCTTCCAGACGAAGGTGGCGATGATGCCGCGCCAGTCGAGGAAGCTCGTCGCGCTCAGCGGCTCCATCAGTCCGAGCGAGACGAAGGTGTTGTTCATCAGCCCGTTCTTGGCGAGGAAGGTGCGCATGCACTGCGCCGCGACGATGAACGGAATGAACAGCGGCCAGCGATAGAGCGCCCGCAGCGTGCCGACGACCCAGCGGTTCTCGCCGAGCGTCAGCGTTCCGGCGATCGCGATGGCGGCGAGCCCGGTCAGCACGCAGGAGGTCACCACGATGATGATGGTGAAGAGGATGTCGCCCGAATAGAGTTCGAAGGCCTTGGCGAACCATTCCAGCGTCAGCGAGCCGTCCGGCCGGGTGAAGGCCGAGACCAGCGAGAAGCCGAGCGGGTAGAGGAACAGCGCCGCGACGAGGAACAGGCCGGGAGCGATCAGGATCAGCGCCAGTTGGCGTTGAGACAGCATGGTGGGCGCCATCGGGAAAGATGCGGCCCGGCAGGAACCGGGCCGCGATTGGGGGTAAGGCTCAGTTCGCGACCTTCTTCTCGTAGCTTTCGAGAATGTCGTTGAAGTAGGGCGCGATCGGGAAGGGCTTCGCCTTGGCGCTGAGATCGGCCGGGGTGATGTCGGTGAAGAGCTTGTTCCAGGCGGCCTGGTCGAGCTTGCCCTCGAGGTTCTTGGCGTCGATGCCCGGATACCAGTTGAAGCGCTTGACGATGCCGTCGGCCTGGACCTGCGGGCTGGTGGCGAGAGCGATGAACGCTTCGGCCAGCTTGCGATGGGCGGTCTTCTCCGGGACGGCGTAGTACATGGGCTGGCCCGGCATGCCCGGTGCGGCGAGCTTCAGCTTCATGTTCGGCGGCAGCTTGCCGTCGGCCTGCCAGGAATAGAACATGTCGACCCAGACCGGCCCCATGGCGATCTCGCCGCGGTTCAGCATGTCGAGGGTGCCGGCATTGCCGGGGGTGATGACGGCGTTCTTGTTGAAGGTCTTGAGGTCGGCGAGCGCGCCGTCCCAGCCGGCCTTCACCGCCGGATCATAGGGTCCCTTGACCAGCTTGTCGGCATCGCCGCCGAAGGCGTAGACCCAGCCGGTGACGAAGGCGACGCCGGACATGCCGCCCTTGATGCCGTTATAGCCGAACTGCTTCGGGTTCTTGCCGACCCAGTCCTTCAGCTCGGCGAAGCTGTTCGGCGGCGTCTTGAGCAGGTCCGCATTGTAGGCCAGCGCCGTCTGTGACTGGAACATCGGCATCACATAGCCGAAGACATCGGCGCCGAGCGAGTTCTTCGCCGCCTCGCTGGAGACCAGCTTCGCGGTGTCGACCCCATCGGTGTACTTGGCCAGAAGCCCTTCCTTGACCATCGTGCCAGCCGCCTTCTGGTGGATGACGACGACGTCGAAATCCGTGGCGGCGGAGGCCTTCTGGGCGTCGAGCTTCTCGTAGATCTTCTGCGAGCCGGAATCGCCCGGCCCGGTGCCGACCGAGACGACCTTCACCCCGGGATGGGCCTTCTCGAACATCGGCCCGAGATAGTCCTTCACATAGTCGACCATGTTCTGGTCGCCGGCCGTGGCGACGTTGAGTGTCTGCGCCGAAAGCGGCGTCGCCGCCATCAGCGCTGCGATCGAACAGGCAATCGTGAGCGTGCGCATGTGATCAACCCCTGTCAGGCAGCAAGCCCGGCCTCGGATGCCGGGAAGATGTGAAGGCGCTGCACGGGAATGCGCAGCCCGACCTTCGCTCCGAGTTCGTGACGGGTGGCGTCGTCGACCGTGACCTCGCAGTCGTCGGTCTTGACGCGATAGCGATAGACCCCACCCGGATAGGCACGGGCCGCGACGCGGCCCGCCATCACCAGATCCCCCGCCGACGGCGCATCAGCCGCGTCGAGGCGCGCGACGTCGTCGCGGAAATAGGCAACGGCCTTGCCGGCCGGCAGGAGATCGCGCAGCGCCGGCGGCAGCTCGGCCGCGGCGTCGCCGGCAAGGAGCGACGCGCTGCCAGCGGAATGCTCGACGCGCAGCGGCAGGATGTTCTCGGCGCCCATGAAGTTCGCGACGAAGGCGCTGGCCGGGCGGTCATAGACCTCCTCCGGCGTGCCGACCTGGGCGATCCGACCGGCTTCCATGATGACCAGCCGGTCGGCCATGGTCATCGCCTCCTCGCGGTCATGCGTGACATGGACGGCGGTCACGCCGAGGCGCTGCTGGATCGCCCGGATCTCGTGCCGCATGGTCATGCGGATCTTGGCGTCGAGATTGGAGAGCGGCTCGTCGAGCAGCAGGATGCCGGGATCGATGGCGAGCGCCCGCCCGAGCGCGACGCGCTGGCGCTGGCCGCCAGAAAGCGCCGTGACCTTGCGGCCCTCATAGCCGGAGAGGCCGAGGAAGGCGAGCATCGAGGCGACCTTGGCGGCGATCTCTGCCTTCGGCACGCCGCGCAGCTTCAGCCCGTAGCCGATGTTCTGCAGCACGGTCATATGCGGCCAGAGCGCATAGGACTGGAACACCATCGCCATGCCGCGCTTTTCCGGCGGCAGGCCGGCAACATCGCGCCCTCCGACGATGATCGAGCCGGACTGCACCGGCACGAAGCCGCTCAGCGAGCGCAAGAGCGTGGTCTTGCCGCAGCCGGAGGAGCCGAGCAGCGCCGTGAAGCTTCCGGGCGAGAAATCGAGATCGACGCCGTGCAGCACGCGCGTGTTGCCGTAGCCAACGTGCAGACCGCGCACGCTGATCGCCTCGCCCGAGCGCAAGCTCTGTTGCCGTTCGGCCTGCAAACGCCTTCTCCCTCACGCGATCTTATTCCGGCAAAATGGATCATACATTCCATTTTGCAGCTCGCTTGGAATAAGCGTAGCGGACACTTGCACCGGTGTGCAACAGCTTTGTGAAGGTCTGCGATTGCCGTTTCAGCTCGCTTCCATCGGGCTCGAAACGGCTGTGGAGGGGGTCTTGTGCGCGCGGAATTTCCCGTCATGCTCGCGCACGTCGGGGGGCGGGGCGTGAGGACGCCGCGGATTCGGCTGGGCAGGGCAGCGCCTCGGGGGAGAGCCAGTCAGCGTATGGTTTCAGTCGAACTCAAGGCCGTTTCGAAGAACTGGGGCGGAACCCCGGCGGTCGACGGCGTCACCTTCACCGTCGGGCAAGGCAAGCTCGTCGCCCTGCTCGGCCCTTCCGGCTGCGGCAAGTCGACGACGCTGCGGCTGATCGCCGGGCTGGAGGATGCCAGCTCGGGGGTGATCGCGATCGGCGGCAACGACGTCACCAACGCACCGCCCTCGCGCCGTGGCATCGCCATGGTCTTCCAGAACTACGCGCTCTTCCCGCACCTCTCGGTGGCGGAGAACATCCTGTTCGGCCTCAAGGTCCGCAAGCTGCCGCGCGCCGAACGCGACGAGCGCCTGGCCCGTGCCGCCGAAATCCTCGGCCTCGGCGCCCTGCTCGACCGCAAGCCGTCGCAGCTTTCCGGCGGGCAGCAGCAGCGCGTCGCGCTCGGCCGCGCCATCGTCGCGCGGGCCCCGGTCTGCCTGATGGACGAGCCGCTCTCCAATCTCGACGCCCAGCTGCGCGTCGAGATGCGACGCGAGATCCGCGAGCTGCAGCAGAAGCTCGGCATCACCATGGTCTACGTCACCCATGACCAGGTCGAGGCGATGACCATGGCCGACCAGGTCGTACTGATGCGCAATGGCCGGATCGAGCAGGACGCCCCGCCCGACCAGCTCTACGAGAACCCGGCGACGATCTTCGTCGCCCGCTTCGTCGGCACGCCGCCGATGAACGTCATCCCGCTCGGCTCGGTCGTGACGCAAGGCGGTGGCGAAGGCCTCTCGCCGCCGGCCCATGTCGAGCCGGGCGCGCTCGCGGTCGGCATCCGTCCGGAGATGACCGAGCTGGCCGAGAGCGGCATTGCCGCCGATGTCGTCGCGGTCGAATATCTCGGCGCCGACACGCTGGTCGAGACCCGGATCGACGGGCATCCGTTCATCGTGCGCCGGCCCGGCAAGGTCCGCGCCATGGCCGGCGACCGCGTCCACATCAGACTGTCACAATCGGCGGTGCACTGGTTCGACCTGAAGACCGAGCAAAGGCTCGTCCTCGACTGACGACGCCTGAATAACCAGGCGTTCAAACGCCGTAGCAGGGGAGAAATGAGACATGGACAGGCGTGAATTCCTGAGCGGCACCGCGGCCCTCGCCGGCTCGCTCGCCGTGGCGAGGCCGGCCCTCGCCCAGACCGCCGAGCTTTCCTTCTTCTACCCGGTCGCCGTGGGCGGGCCGATCACCAAGCTGATCGACGCCTATGCCGCCGGCTTCGAGAAGGAAAATCCGACCATCAAGGTCAAGCCGATCTATGCCGGCACCTATCAGGAGACCATCGTCAAGGCGCTCACCGCCCACAAGAGCGGTACGCCGCCGGTGCTCTCGGTGCTGCTCTCGACCGACATGTTCACGCTGATCGACGAGGAAGCGATCGTCCCCTTCGACCCCTACATCAAGACCGATGAGGACAAGAAGTGGCTCTCGAGCTTCTTCCCGGGCTTCATGGAGAACAGCCAGACCGGCGGCAAGACCTGGGGCATCCCGTTCCAGCGTTCCACCGTGGTCCTCTACTGGAACAAGGAGCTGTTCAAGGAAGCCGGGCTCGACCCCGAGAAGCCGCCGAAGACCTGGGCCGAGCAGCTCGAATTCGCGCAGAAGCTGACCAAGCGCGACGCCGCCGGCAATGTGACGCAATGGGGCATCCAGATCCCCTCCTCCGGCTTCCCCTACTGGCTCTTCCAGGGCCTGACGACGCAGGCCGGCGCCATCCTCGCCAATCCGGCCGGCGACAAGACCGATTATGCCAATCCCGGCGTCGTCGAGGCACTGCAGTACTGGGTCGACCTCTCGCAGAAGCACAAGGTCCACCCGCCCGGCATCGTCGAATGGGGCACCACGCCGCGCGACTTCTTCGAGAAGAAGGTCGCGATGATGTGGACCACCACCGGCAACCTGACCAATGTCAGGACCAACGCAAAATTCCCCTTCGGCGTTGCGGTCCTGCCCGCCGGCAAGAAGCCCGGCAGCCCGACCGGCGGCGGCAACTTCTATCTCTCCAAGAAGGCGAGCCCGGCCGAGCAGGAAGCCGCGTTCAAGTTCGTGCGCTGGATCACCACGCCCGAGCGTGCCGCGCAGTGGAGCGCCGATACCGGCTATGTCGCGGTGACCCCGGCGGCCTACGAGACCGAGGCGATGAAGAAATACGTCGCCGACTTCCCGCAGGCGCTCGTCGCGCGCGACCAGCTGCCGACCGCCGTCGCCGAGCTCTCGACCCATGAGAACCAGCGCGTCACCAAGGCGCTGAACGACGGCCTGCAGGCTGCCCTCACCGGCACCAAGCAGCCGGGCCCGGCGATGGCCGACGCCCAGGCGGAAGCCGAGCGCATCCTGAAGTCGTATCGCTAGGACGTCGTCGATGAAGCCCAACCGTCATTGCGAGCGAAGCGGAGCAATCCAGGAAGACGCAGAGCTCTTCCGCCCCTGGATTGCTTCGTCGCTCACGCTCCTCGCAATGACGCAGGGCTGAGCCGATGAATAGCCGCGCGACCGCGACCGTCCATGGCTGGCTGCTTCTGCTGCCCGCCATGGCCTGCTTGGCCCTGTTCACGCACTGGCCCGCGATCGCGAGCTTCATCGACAGCTTCATGTCGACCCCGCGGGCGCGCCGTCCGGCGCGTTTCGTGGGACTCGACAACTACCAACAGATGCTCGCCGACCCGATCTTCTGGAAGGCGATGACCAATAATCTCTGGTTCGCCCTGGGCACGATCCCGACCTCCATCGCGCTCGCCTTGCTGATGGCGGTCTGGGTCAACGACAAGATCGTCGGCCGCACCTGGGTCCGGATGGCCTATTTCACCCCGACCATCCTGCCGATGATCGCGGTCGCCAACATCTGGCTGTTCTTCTTCACCCCGCAATACGGCCTGCTCGAGCAGATCGTCGGCTTCTTCGGCGGGCGCAGCACCAACTGGCTGGGCTCGCAGGACACCGCCCTCTACGCCATCACCATCGTGGCAATCTGGAAGGAGGCCGGCTTCTTCATGATCTTCTACCTCGCGGCGCTGCAGGCGATCCCGCCCAGCCTCGGCGAGGCGGCGGCGATCGAGGGGGCTTCGCGCTGGACCTATTTCCGGCGCGTCCAGTTCCCGCTGCTGATGCCGACGACGCTGTTCGTTCTGATCAACGCGGTGATCAATGCCTTCCGCATGGTCGACCATATCTTCGTGATGACGCGCGGCGGCCCGGACAATGCGACGACGCTGCTGCTCTTCTACATCTACCAGGTCGGCTTCGGCTTCTGGGACACCGCCTATGCCGCTGCCCTGACCTGCGTGCTCCTGCTGCTGCTCGCACTGGTCGCCTTCGCGCAATATGGCTGGCTCGAACGCAGGACGCATTATCGATGAGCGCGCCCTCCACGCCGCAGCACGCAGTCTCGGCCGCGCGGACCGACCCCTATTCGCCCAAGGGGCTCGCCCTCTCGCTGGAATCGATCGGCGCGATCCTGCTCGCCGTCATCTGGATCCTGCCGCTCGCCTATGCCGTCTGGGCTGCGATCCACCCGGCCGAGTACACGACGCGCTTCGTGCTGAACGCGCCGCTGACCCTCGACAATTTCACCCGGGCCTGGGCGGCGGCGCCCTTCGCGCGCTATTTCCTCAACACCTTCATCCTCGTCACCATGATCCTGAGCTTTCAGCTCGTGCTCGGCACGCTCGCGGCCTATGCGCTGGCGCGGCAGGATTTCTGGGGGCGGGACGTCGCCTTCGCATTGATCCTGGCGCAGCTGATGATCATGCCGGACGCGCTGATCGTCGAGAACTACCGCACGCTCGCCAAGGTCAACCTGATCGACACGATCACCGCCATCGCCCTGCCCTATATCGCCTCGGCCTTCGGCATCTTCCTGCTGCGCCAGACCTTCAAGACGGTGCCCAAGGAACTCGACGACGCCGCTCGCGTCGAGGGCGCGAGCCCGCTCCAGGTGCTGATGAAGGTCTATGTGCCGCTCGCCAAGCCGACCTACATCGCCTACGGCCTCGTCTCGGTCAGCTACCACTGGAACAACTTCCTCTGGCCGCTGCTGGTCACCAACTCGGTCGAGTCGCGGCCGCTGACCGTCGGCCTGCAGGTCTTCTCCTCCAGCGACCAGGGCATCGACTGGGCGGTGATCTGCGCCGCGACGCTGATGACCTCCGCGCCTCTGCTGGTTGCCTTCCTGCTCTTCCAGCGTCAGTTCGTGCAGAGCTTCATGCGCGCAGGAATCAAGTGACGACATGGATCAAGTGACGACACGGCGGTTCGGATGAAACTGATCACCTGGAACATTCAGTGGGCCCGCGGCATGGACAACCGCGTCGATCCGGCGCGCGTCGTCGCCCATGCCCGGCAGATGGCCGATTTCGACGTGCTCTGCCTGCAGGAGGTCGCCGACAACTTCCCCGAGCTCGACTTCAACGACGAGACCAACCAGTTCGCGCGCTTCGCCGAATTGCTGCCTGGCTTCACGGCGATCGAGGGCATCGGCGTCGATGTCGATGACGGCAAGGGCGGCCGCAGCCGTTTCGGCAACCTCCTGCTGACGCGCTATCCCGTCGCCCAGGCGCTGCGCCATCTCCTGCCCTGGGAAGCGGCCGAGACGCGCAACATGCCGCGCACGCTGATCGAGGCCATGGCGCTGACGCCGATGGGGCCGGTCAGGCTGATGACGACGCATCTGGAGTACTCGGCCTCGGAGTTGCGCGCCGCGCAGGTCGAGGGCATACGCGAGGCCCATCGCATGGCGCTGGCGCGTCATGCCAAGCCCCGTTCCGCCGGGCCTCACACCTACCGGATGACGCCGAGCTCGCCGAGCGCCGTGCTCACCGGCGACTTCAACATGCGGCCGGACGATCCGGTTCTGGCAAAGCTGATGGCGCCCTTCCCGGGCGGCGAGCCGCCGCTGGTCGACCTCTGGCCTTCGGTGATGGGCGAAGCGCCGCATCCGCCGACCGCCAATCTCTTCGACCAGACCTACGGCCAGCCCGGCTGCCTCGACTACGTCCTGGCGACGCCCGATCTCGCGGCCCGCGCCCGCGCCATCGTCTGCGACGTCGAGACCAAGGTCTCCGACCATCAGCCGATCCTCGTCGAGTTCGACCTTAGCTGAACGGCCTCGCCGGAACCTCCTCCTGCTACCAAGACCGGACCACCATGACCTTCTCACGCCAGGACCATGAGACCCTCGCGCGCATCCTTGCCGAGGCGGGCCGCCGCGAGGTGATGCCGCGCTTCCGCAACCTCGCCGCGGGCGAGATCCGCGAGAAGCGCTCGGCGACCGACCTCGTCACCGAGGCCGACGAGGCGGCAGAGCGCTTCATCAGCGCCGAGCTCGCCCGCGCCTTTCCGGGCGCCGCGCTGATCGGCGAGGAGGCCGTCGCCGCCGACCCCGCCCTGCTGGAACGTCTGGCGGATGCCGAGCTCGCCTTCGTCATCGACCCGATCGACGGCACCCTCAACTACGCCTCAGACCTGCCCCTCTTCGCGGTGATGGCCGCGGCGCTGGTCAAGGGCGAGGTCGTCGCGGCGGTGATCCATGATCCCGTCGTCGCAGACAGCGCCATGGCACTACGTGGCGAAGGCGCCTGGCTCGCGCGCGAGGACGGCAAGAGCCGCGACCTGAAGGTGGCCCCGGGCGCCGCCCCTGCCGAAATGACCGGCATGATGAGCTGGCAGTATTTCCCGGAGCCGCTGCGCAGCGAATTGCCCGGTCGCATGCCGGCCTTCGCCAATGTCTCCTCGCTGCGCTGCTGCGGCCACGAGTACCGGCTGGCCGCCGCCGGGAACGGGCATTTCCTGCTCTATGGGCGCCTCAGCCCCTGGGACCACGCGCCGGGCTCGCTGATCTATGCCGAGGCCGGCGGCCATGTCCGGATGCTGGACGGCGAGCCCTACCGCCCGGCTCAGCCGACGCTCGGCCTGCTCTGCGCGCCCGATCGCGAGAGCTGGCTGCGCACCCGGGCGATCCTGGCGCCATCCTTCGCCTGAGCGGCCGCGTGGCCGCGAGAAAGCCGTTGCCACCTCCCGGCATCGGAGTCGATATGGGGCCAACCTGCCGTTGAGCCTCTCCCGCGAGGCTCGGGAGAGCCCCGTTGAATGCGACACGCCCCAAGCTGCACCACCTGAACTGGAACCTGCTCCACACCTTCCTGGTGATCGTGGAAGAGCGTTCCATCACCAAGGCGGCCGACCGCCTGCTGGTCCGGCAGCCCTCGGTCAGCGCCGCCCTGCAGCGGCTGGAGGAAACGCTGGGCAGCCAGCTGATCCAGCGCGACAGCCGCCGCTTCGTGCTGACCAAGCGCGGCGAGCTGCTCTACAAGGAATGCGTCGACATCTATCGCAGCGTCGCCCGCATCGGCGACAAGCTTTCGGAGGAGCATGACGAGCTCACCGGGCTCGTCCGTATCCTGGTCGTCACCCATGTCGTGATGCCGGTGCTCGACCGTTCGCTGACCCTGCTGAACCGCCAGCACCCCTCGGTCAATGTCCGCATCGACGTCGCGACCAGCCAGGACATCGTCCGCGCCGTCTCGCAGAAGCTCAGCCCGTTCGGCATCTGCCTCTTGCCGAATCCGCTGGCCGGGTTGACCTGCCGCCTGCTGCTGCGCGAGGAATTCGGCATCCTGTGCGGACGCGACCACCCGCTCTACGGGCTGAAGGACATCCCGCTCGCCGACATGAAGGACGAGCCGTTCATCGCGCTCGCCTGCGGCCAGGACGGCGCGCTCGAGCCGATGGTCTCGCTGCGCCAGGGCGTCGGCCTCGGCAGCCGCATCGTCGGCTCCAGCCCCAATCTCGAGGAGGTCGCACGGATGATCGCCGCCGGCATGGGCATCGGCATCCTGCCTGTCGCCTCCGTCCAGGACGCGCTCGATGCCGGCTCGCTCTGGGACCTCTCCTCGCCGGACGAGAATCTCGGCGCCGACCTCTACTTCATCACCAACCCGGCGATGGAGCTGAGCGCCGCCGAAGCGGCGTTCCAGCGTGTCTTCGAGGCCGAATTGCTGGCGGCCGAGCCGGCGGGCGACGACCCGGACTCTGTTTCGGATAGCCAATATCTATCTGACGCCCCGCTCAAAGCGCTCTAGCCTTCGCGGGAACCAGATCGAGAAGGCCGTGCCTGCAATGAAACGAGAAATCATCGAAGTCCCCGTCATCTCCGAGGCGATCCGCCGGCTGGGCGCCCCGACCTCGGCGCTGGCCCGCGCCGGCGACCTGCTCTTCACCTGCGGCATGCCGCCGGTCGACCTCGTGACCGGCGAGATCGTCACCGGCGATATCGAGACCCAGACCCGCGCCGCGCTCGATGCGCTCGACGTCGCGCTGCGCCATGGCGGCTCCTCGCTCGACGCCGTGGTGAAGGCGACCGTCTACGTCACCGACCCCGCCTTGATGGCGGGCGTCAACGCCGTCTACCGCACCCGCTTCGCCGACGGATTCCCGGCCCGCACCAGCCTCGCCATCAAGCCCTGGCCCCTGCCCTTCGACATCGAGATCGAGTGCGTCGCCACGATCGGCTGAAGCGCCTCGCACCAGAACGCAAAGGGCTCGCCAGGCAATGCCTGGCGAGCCCTTTTTTGTTCGAGTTGCCGCGGCCTTAGCGGTCGGCGCGCGCGACGACCGCCTGGAGCAGCACGTTGAGGCCGGGCTCGAGATCGTCCCGGTCGCAGTTTTCCTCGTTATTGTGGGTGATGCCGCCCTTGCAGGGCGCGAAGATCATCGTGGTCGGGGCATGGCGCGCGACAAAATAAGCATCGTGCCCGGCCTGGCTCAGGATGTCCTGTGTCCGGTAGCCCATGGCGAGCGAGGCGCTGCGGACCTGGTCGATCAGTTCCGGAGCGAAGATCGCGCCGCCCCAGTTCCAGACATCGAGGATCTCGGCGCTGCAGCCGGCACGGGCTGCCGCCTCGCCGACGGCGCGGCGCATGCGCTCGGCCATCACCTGTGCGGTTTCAGGGTCGGAATGGCGGACATCGCAGACCGTCTGGGCCCAGTCGGAGAGGATGCCCGGCTTGTTCGGCCAGGCGATCAGCCGTGCCGCCGTCGCCTTGCCGCCGCTGCCGGCATATTCCCAGCCGAGCTCGTCGACGGCGACCAGCAGGCGCGCGCCGGCGATCAGCGCGTTCTTGCGCCGTTCCATCGGCCAGGGACCGGTATGGGCGGTCTCGCCGCGGAACTCGACCAGCATGCCGGTGCTCGGGAAGCCGCCGGTAACGACGCCGACCTGCATGCCGTCGCGATCGAGATAGTAGCCCTGCTCGATATGGAACTCGAAATAGGCGTCGAAGGCGTGCGGCTTCTCCTCCATCTCGCCGAGATAGCCGATCCGGGCCAGCTCCTCGCCGATCGACTTGCCGTCATCGTCGCGACGCTCGCGCGCCCATTCGAGGCCATAGGCGCCGACGAAGCAGCCGGAGCCGACCATGGGCGGCGAGAAGCGGCTGCCTTCCTCATTGGTCCAGTTGACCACTTCGAGCGGCCGGCGGGTACGATGGCCGAGCGTATCGAGCGCGCGGCAGACCTCGAGCCCGCCGAGCACGCCGGCGATGCCGTCGAAGCGCCCGCCATTCACCTGCGTGTCGAGATGGCTGCCCATCACAACCGGCGGCAGGTTGTCGTCGAGGCCCGGACGACGCGCGAAGATGTTGCCCATGCCGTCGATCCGGACCTTAAGCCCGGCCTCGCGGCACCAGCCGACGAACTCGTCGCGCATCTGCTTGTCGGCATCGCCGAGCGCAAGTCGCGAGAGACCGCCCGGCCGGCCGCGGCCGATCTCAGCCGAACGCTCGAGGGTTGCCCAATAGCGCTCGATATCGACGCGCGCAGATGCTGGCAGTGCCATCACACTCTCCTGACTATCTGGATATTCTCAGTGGCCGAACAGGCGCGCCGGGCCGAGCACGATGCCGGGGAACAGCACCATCAGCAGCAGCACCGCCACCATCGAGCCGATGAACGGCAGCAGGTAGCGGAACGAGGCCGACATCGGGATGCCGCCGACCCGACAGGCCGCCATCAGGTCTATGCCGAGCGGCGGCGTGTTCGCGCCGATCGCGAGGTTCACCGTCAGCAGCACGCCGAAGAACACGGGATCGATCTGGTAGGCGCGCAGGATCGGCACGAAGACCGGCGCCAGGATCAGGATGATCGCGATGGTCTCCATGAAGGTGCCGAGGATCAGCAGCACGCCCATCATCAAGAGGAGCGCGACGGTGGCGCTGTTCGTCGCCGAGGAAATCGCGTTGACGATCAGCTGCGGCACCTGCTCGGCCGCCAGGATCCAGCCGAAGATGCTGGCGCAGGCGATGACGAAGAGGATCGAGGCAGAGCTCTCGGCCGTCTGCTTCACCAGGTTCCAGATCAGCGGAAAAGTCAGCTTGCGGTAGATCAGGCCGCCGACGATCAGCGCATAGAGCACGCCGATGCCGGCTGCTTCCGTCGCCGTGAAGATGCCGCCGCGGATGCCGCCGATGATGATCACCGGGCCGAGCAGGGCGAGCGAGGAATCCTTCAGTGCCAGCCAGAGCTCGCGCCAGTTGAAGGCCTCGCCGCCGCGCCAATCGTTCCGGCGGGCAATGATGTACGCGACGATCATCAGGCCGAGGCCGGTCAGGATGCCGGGGACGATGGCAGCGACGAAGAGCGCGCCGATCGAGGTGTTGGTGGCTGTGCCGTAGACGATCAGCACGATGCTCGGCGGGATCACCGTGCCGAGCGAGCCCGCGCAGCCGAGCAGCGAGCAGGAGAAGCCGGTGTCGTAGCCGCGCTCCTTCATTGCCGGCAGCATCATCGTGCCGATCGCCACGACGTCGGCGACGCCGGAGCCCGAAAGCGCGCCGAACATCATGCAGCCCATCACCATGACGATGGCGAGGCCGCCGCGGGCGCGCCCGACGATGGCGCTGCAGAGCCGAATGATGCGCGGCGTCAGGTCGCCATGGAGCAGCAACAGGCCGGCGAGCAGGAAGAGCGGGATCGCGAGCAGGGTGAAGGAGTCGATGCCGGCGAGGACGCGCTGCGCCACGACGATCATCGGCGCGAGGTCCGACACCAGGAGGTAGACGACCGAGGCGAGGCCGAGCGCGACCGCGATCGGCGCGTCCAGCGCCACCAGCACGGTGAAGCTGGCGAGCAGCAGGGCAAGTCCGAGCGTCACGGGGCGCGCTCCTTCAAGAGGGGCAGGAGGATGACGATAGCCGAGAGGCCGGCTCCGATCGGCAGCGCCACATAGACGACGGCATTGGGGATCTGCAGCGCGGTCGTCAGGCTGTCGAGGCCGGCTTCGGTCAGCTGCCAGCCGGTATAGGCGAGGATGGCGAAGAACAACGCGGTCAGCAGCCGGGCGACGGTCTCCAGCTTGCCCCGCAGGCGCTCATTGCGCACCAGGAGTGGCAGCAGGCCGGCATTCAGATGGCTGGCGCGGACCGTCGCCGGCACGAGGCCGATGAAGACGCTCCAGACCAGCAGGCTGCGCGGCAGCTCCTCGGACCAGTACGGCGTCGTGCCGAGAAGATAGCGCCCGAGGGCGACATAGACCACGACGGCGCTGAACAGCGCGACGCCGATGGAGGAGACGGCCAATGTCAGCCGGTCGACGATGTCGACGCCGCGGGCGAGCGCGCTCCTGGGCGCGGCAGGCGATGAGTCGGGGGTCACGAGAGCCTCTCCTCGGCGGGATTGGGATCGCCGGAAGGCGAGACGCCGCCAGGCCTTCACCTGGCGGCGTCCTGCCGGTCCGCGATTGCGGAGTTACTTGCGGTACTTGTCGAGCAGCGCCATCAGCGCCGGGCCGTACACCGCTTCCTGCGACTTCCAGACCGGCTGGACCGCGGCGATGAACGGCGTCGGGTCGACCTTGTTGACGGTCATGCCCTTGGCGGTCAGCTTCTCGACCAGCTGCTGGTCGGAGGCGGTGACCATCTTGCGCTGCTCGTCGCGCCACTTGGCGGCGGCGGCCAGAACGGCTTCCTTGTCGGCCGGGCCGACCTGATCCCAGATCCGCTTGCTGACGACGAGGCAGGCCGCGCCCCAGACATGGCCGGTCAGGGCAACGTACTTCTGGACGTCAGCGAAGGACGAGGAATCGATGATCGAGAGCGGGTTCTCCTGCGCGTCGAACACGCCCTGCTGCAGCGCCGAGTAGAGTTCGCCGAAGGCCAGCGGGGCCGGCTCGGCGCCGAGCGCGCGGAAAGTGTCGAGGCGCACCTTGTCGGGCGTCACGCGGATCTTCACGCCCTTCAGGTCTTCCGGCTTGTTGACCGGCGCCTTCTTGGTGGTGATGTGGCGATAGCCGTTCTCCCACCAGCCCAGCACCACGATGTTCTTGGCTGCGAGCAGCTTGGCGAGCTCGGTGCCCATCTCGCCATCGAAGGCGGCGAAGGCCTTCTCGCGGGTCGGCCACGCATAGGGCAGCTCGACGATGCCCATGCGCGGCTCGATCGGCTGGAACGAGCCGCTGCCGATCACGCCGCCCTGCATCGTGCCGATCTGCAGCCCTTCGACGACGTCCTTCTCCGTGCCGAGCTGCCCCGACGGGAAGACCTGGATCGTGACGCGGCCTTCGGTCGCCTTGGCGACATCCTCGGCGAAGCCCTTCGCCGCGAGGTTCCAGCTATGGTTCTCGGCGAGCACATGGCCGAGCCGGATCTGGACTTTGTTCTGCGCCATCGCCGGCACGGCGGCGAAACAGCCGAGGACCGCGGCGACCTTCGCCAATGCGGTCATTCCCACGAATTTCATGGTTTTTACCCCTCTATGCGGCTTTGTAGCTATGCCCGTGATTGTTTGGGGCATGAGCGTGGCTGGCAAATAGATATTCGCTATGCTTGGCATCCGGCCTGCCGCCAGTGCCTTGCCGAGCGGCGCAACACCGCCCTCGCCCGCGCATTCGATCGGCTTTCGGAGCCGCCGAAAAAGCTGCCTCAGGCGACGACCGGCGCGACGATGGCGTTCAGCGCCGAGACCAGATCGGCCGGCCGCATCCTGAGCTGCAATCCGCGCTGGCCGCCATTGAGGTAGACCAGCTCATGCACAAGCGCCTGCTCTTCGATCGCGGTCGGGATCCGCCGCATCTGCCCGAAAGGGCTGATGCCGCCGACCTTGTAGCCGGTCAGCCGCTCGGCCTCGGGCGGCTTCATCATCTGGGCCGACTTGCCGCCGAAGGCCGCGGCGAGCCTCTTCATCGAGACCTCGCGATCGGACGGCACGATCACGCAGGCCGGCTTACCGTCGACCAGCGCCATCAGTCTCTTGAGCACGCGCTGCGGCGGCTCGCCCAGGGCCTCGGCCGCCTGCAGGCCGACCTTGTCGGCGCCGGGGTCGTAATCATAGCTGTGGACGGTGAAGGCGACGCCCGCCTGCTCCAGCGCCTTCGTCGCCCTTGTCGCCTTCGACATTCCAGCCTCCAGGGCGCAGCCGCCATGGCCGCAACCGTCCGATGAGGCGCGGACCATCTTCCGCGGCCGGAGCGAGGTCAATGCGGAGATCTGCAGGCCGGGCACGCGCCGGGCACCAGCCTGCCCCTGCGACGACCGGCACAAGGCCGGCTTGCCGCAGTCCGGAAACCAGATATATTCAAAGATAAAGATACATCGAACATAATCCTGGGGAGGATCCATGCTGAACCGTCGCGACATGTTGCTGGGCGGCGCGGCCGCCGCGCTGGCCGGCTCCGCTTCGGGCGCCTTCTCCCAGGTCGTCGCCACCGCCAAACAGGGCGAGCGGGCGATCTCGATCCTCAGCGACGGCAGTTTCGAGCTGCCGCAATCGATGCTGGCCCGCGATGTCCCGCTCGACGCGGTTTCCCAAGCGACCAAGGTCAGCGGCCCGACCGTCAGCGTGCTGAACGTCACCTGCTTCCGGCAGGGCGATCAGGTCATCGTCTTCGACAGCGGCTCGGGCTCCAACTTCCTGCCCGGCACCGGCAAGCTCGCCGCCAGCCTGGAAGCCGCCGGCATCGCGCCCGACAGCGTCACCCATGTCCTGTTCACGCATCTCCACCCCGACCACTTCTGGGGTGCGCTCGACGATTTCGACACGCCGCTCTTTCCGAACGCCCGCTGGCATGCCGACAAGCGCGAGGTCGCCTTCTGGACCAACGCCAAGGTCTACGAGAAGCTGCCCGAGGACCGGCACGCCTTCGCCGCCGGCGCCCAGCGCATCGTCAAGGCGTTGGGCGACTCGCTGGAATTGCACGATGCTGGGTCGGAATGGGTGCCGGGCGTCGCCGCCTTCGACACCGCCGGCCACACGCCCGGCCACGTATCATTCGAGCTCAAGGATGCAGGCGGACCGGTCTTCGTGCTCGGCGATGCGCTGACGCACCGGATCGCCTCCTTCGCCCATCCGGAATGGCGCCCGGCCTCCGACCATGACGCCGATCTCGCGGTCGCGACCCGGCGCCGGGTGCTCGACCGCGCCGCGAACGAGAAGGCCCAGGTGATCGGCTATCATCTCGACGGCGCCATCGGCCGCGTCGAGCGCGACGGCAACGCCTATCGCTTCGTCACCGGCAGCTGAGCGCAGGGCGATGTAAAGCGGCGCCGTTCCTGCCGGCGCGCCCCTTCCGCTCACTGTCCCGCAGCGTAGAACTTCGCCTTGTCGGGCTTGTAGGTCCAGGCCAGCCCAGCATTCTTCCAGCCATTGACCGTGCGCTGGCCGTAAGATGACGTATCGCCCTCGAAGCCCTCATACTGGCTGTAGACCTGGGTGAACCCGGCCTCGGCCAGCTTGTCGGCGGCGCGGGCCGAGCGGTCGCCGGAACGGCACATCAGGATGACGCGGTCGTTCTTGGTCAGGCCCTTGGCGGCCAGCAGACGCTCGACGTCGCGGCTGAAGACCGGGTTCGCATCGAGCTTGTAGCGCCCCTCCTTGTCGTCCCAATCCCAGAATTCGGTCACCTCGACGAACGGGACATGGCCGTCGATGACAGGCGCCCAGCCGGTGAACATCATCTCCGCCCGGGTCCGTACGTCGACGAACAAGGTGCGGGCGCCGTCCCGGCTCATCGTCTCCGCCGCCTCGCGCGGCCGCATGTAGAGGCCGAGCGAGGTCTGCTTGGCCTTCGGAATGGCGGCCTGCGCCTGGGCGGCAGCATTGGCAGGCGGCGCGGTGCCCGGAACGACCGGAGCCTGCGCCGAGGCGGAAGAAGCTGCAACGGCCATGACGATGGCCGACAGGATCGCGATCTGGCGTTTCATGCGGATGTCCCTCACCGGTCCCTGCTATGCCTGCGCCGCGCCGCTCAGAGCGGCTTGTGCGGGCAGGTGCGGATGCCGAGCAGCGTGTAGGCCGGGCAGAAGCGGAACAGCGCCGTCGCCAGCATGACCACGCCCCAGGCCGTCAGCGCGTATTTCCACGCTCCCCAGCCGGCGACGAGCTCGGCCAGCGGCGACACGAACGCCGCCATGACGAGCACGATACCGACGACGAAGCGAACCCAGCGATCAAGGACACCGACATTCATCGACCCGCTCCATGTTACAACATATTAATATTCATATATATGAATTATAAAATGTCAATGACACCGCTGCGCGGCATTACCGGTCCATGGCCATGATTGTGGAAGCCGCCGCGCCGCCGTTCGATGATGTCGATCAAACAACACAGCGATTTTCCGGAATTGCGGCCCCGTGCGCGGGCCAGTCCGGCAGGCCGGCACACCACAGACCGCCTGCAATGCACTGACGGCGCATATCGCCGCAGGGTGACGCTGGAACCCGCTCCGCTCAGCGGCGGAAGATGAAGAGGTTCCGGATCGAGCCTTCCATCAGGAAGGCGATGCCGAGTCGGGCGCCGATCATCATGCCACCGATCGCCAGCGGCCAGGACAGCGCCATCATCGAGCCGGCCGAGATGCCCTGCCCGATCGTGCAACCGCCGGCGAGCACGCCCCCGCCCCCCATCAGCACCGCCCCGAGCAGGTGCCGGCGCATTTCGTAATGGTCGTCGAAGGCTTCCCAGCGGAACTCGGCATCGAACAGCGCCGAGGCGAAGGAGCCGCAGACCACGCCGACGATCGTGCCGACGCCGAAATCGAACAGCCCGACCGGCGTCGTCAAAACCGCATAGAGCGCCCGGCCGACCGGCGAGACGAAGGTCAGGCTCTGCGTCCGCGGGTTGAGGGCGAACTCGTCGATCGCCACCCCGGTCGCCCACCAGCCCAACACCACGCCGAGCCCGAGCGTCAGCCCGGCGATCAGCAGGCGCGGCGAGCGCCGCAGTCGGCGATCGATAAGCACCGCCCCGATCAGGAAGGCCGGAACGAGGGTGCCGAGCGCGAGCCGCAGGTCGCCTACTCCCAGCCATTCCAGCACCGAAGGCAGGTCGCCCTGCACCGAGCCCGGCACGGCGACCGCGACCTTCTCCAGAACGTCGATCCGCAGCGGCGCCAGGATGCCGCGCAGCGTCGCATAGGCCACGGCGCCGAAGACCATCATCACGATCAGGCTGCGCAGGTCGCCGGCGCCGAGCCGGATCAGCGAGCCGAAGCTGCAGGTTCCGACCAGCGCCATGCCGATGCCGAACAGAGTGCTGCCGAGGAGGATCGAGAACCAGGCGAGCGCGCTCGGCACATAGGTCGAGAATTCGGGCGAGAGATCGCCGCGCCAGACCATCAGCTGCGTACCGAACAGCGCGACCGCGAGCGCCAGCCCGAAGATCCGCAGTCGGCGCGTATCGCCGCCGATCCAAAAATCCTCGACGGCGCCGAAGGAGCAGAGCCGCGCCCGCCTGACGGTGAAGCCGCAGGCGGCGCCGACCAGGACGCCGACGATCGTCACGGCCCAGGGAGAAAGCGGTGTCACGGTTCAGCGCCCGGGCAACGGGAGCATTTTTCCGGTCAATCCTCGTTCGCCGGCTTCTGCGGCCCGCAGAAGATGTCGTAGATCACCGAAATCATGCGCCGGACATCGTCATTGGCGAGGCTGTAATAGATCGCCTTGCCGTCGCGCCGCGTCGTCACCAGCTGGTCGAGTCGCAGGCGCGCCAATTGCTGCGACACCATCGGCTGACGCAAGGAAAGGATGTGCTCCAGCTCGGTCACCGTGCGCTCGCGCTCGGCGAGCAGGCAGAGCAGCAGGAGGCGGTTTTCATGCGACAGCGCCTTGAGGAAATCGCTCGCCTTGCGCGCCTTGCGCATCAGGACATCGAGCTCCGGGGAGAATTCCTCGCCGTCGCGCAGCTCGGTCTCGAGAGCCTTGGAAACGATCGCGCTCATTGTCTTTCCATCGTCGCGGACAGGCCGCTCGTTCGCTCTATCGTCTTTTCTATGTCAGCAAGCATCTTGCCAAGCAAACCCCAGAACGTGTCGTTGCTGAGATAGCCGGTGATCCGGCCGACCTCGCGCCCCTGCGAGACCAGCACGAAAGTCGGCGTGTAGCGCACCGGCTTGGCAAGCGTGGGCTCGGCCGGGCCGCCCTTGCCGAGGTCGATCCGCCGCAGCGGTGCCGCGCGCCCCTCTGCCGTCTTGTCGTAGCCCGGCGCGACCTCGCGGTCCCAGCGCTCGCACCAGACGCAGCCCGCGCGCTCGAACATCAAGAGCTCGGCACCGCGGGCCGCCATCGCCGGCAGCAGCAGCGCAGAGGCGACCAGCAAAGCACGCATGACATTGGCGGTTGCATTCATCGCGTTAACATAGTCGTATTCAGATATATAAACCAGAGGCAGGATCAGAGCGTGTTCGACATCTCGATCGCCGGCGCTTTCATGGCCGGGCTGCTCTCCTTCCTCAGCCCCTGCGTGCTGCCCTTGGTGCCGCCCTATCTCTGCTTCCTGGCCGGCGTCGGCATCGGCGAGTTGTCGGGCTCAAGCGGCCGGCTTGAGGCCCGCCAGTCGCGCCGGATCGTCATGATGGCCGGCGCCTTCGTGCTCGGCTTCACCACCGTCTTCGTCGCGCTCGGCGCCACCGCCTCGACCATCGGCGCCGTCGTCACCGCCTATTTCGAGACGCTCTCGATCATCGCCGGCGCGCTGATCCTGATCATGGGCCTGCATTTCCTCGGCTGGCTGCGGATTCCCCTGCTCTATCGCGAGGCGCGCTTCCAGACCGAGCGCAAGCCGGCGAGCATGGTCGGGGCCTATCTCGTCGGCCTCGCCTTCGCCTTCGGCTGGACGCCCTGCGTCGGACCGGTGCTCGCGACGGTGCTGATGGTCGCCGGTGCGGAAGGCACCGCCGCGCGCGGGGCGACGCTGCTCGCCGCCTATTCGCTGGGGATCGGCGTGCCCTTCCTGCTCGCCGCAGTGTTCGCCGGCCCCGTCCTCAATCTGATGGCGCGCTTCCGGCGGCACATGCCGGTGGTCGAGAAGACCATGGGCGCGGCCCTCGTCGTCACCGGCCTGCTGTTCATGACCGGCACCATGCCGGTTCTGGCCGGCTGGCTGCTCCAGACATTCCCGGCTCTCGGCACGATCGGATAGGGAGAGGCTGATGCTGACGCGCAGAACCCTGCTGGGCACCGCCTTCGCGGCGACGCTGGCGAAACCGGCCGCCGGCGCCACCCTGGGCGAGGACGGGCTCTACCATCTCGATTGGTATCTCGAGAGTTTCCTCGACCTTCCCGAGGACCTGCAGACCGCGACCACCAATGGCAAGCGGCTCGCCATCATGTGGGGGCTGAAGGGCTGCCCGGCCTGCCGGCGCATGCACGAGGTCCATCTCGCCGACCCCGCCATCGAGGGCTACATCAAGGCGAATTTCGAGGTGCTGCACCTCAACCATATCGGCGCCCGCGAAGTCACCGATTTCGATGGCAGCAAGCTCGGCGAGAAGCAGCTCGGCGAGCGCTACGGCGTCAGGTTCACCCCGACGATCCAGTTCCTGCCCGAAAGCGCGGACGGGCTGAAGGCGCGCAAGCCGCAGGAGCGCGAGGTCGCCCGCATGCCAGGCCTGCTCGATCCCCCGCAATTCCTGGCGATGTTCCGCTATGTCCGCGAGAAGGGCTATGAGAGCGCGCCCTTCCCCGACTGGCTGAAGCGCAACCCGGTCAAGTCGGGCTGAGCCGAAACCGAAGAAGGCGGGCCGCAAATGCGACCCGCCTTCACTGTCTTCCCGGCCGCGAGAACAGATCGCCCCCGCCGGCACCTTTGCCGCTACTTGTTCACCGGCGATTCCGGGTCGAACAGATAGGCCATCACATCCTTGATCTGCTGCTCGTCGAGCACCTTGTTGACGCCGAAGCGCGGCATGTTCGAGCAGGGCACCACCGCCATCGAATTGTAGATCTTGGTGTAGGCGTCCTTGATCGTCTCCGGATCGTATTTCCGGTCCTTGCCATAGGCGGCCAGGCTCGGGCCGAGCGTGCCGTAGCTGACCTCCTTCGGGTCGAGCTGGTGGCAGGCGAAGCAGTTGCCGCCGGAGACGGTGTTCGGCGGATCGGAGAACTGGCCGCCGCGCCCATTGTTGGCGACCTGATAGCCCTTCTTCCAATCGCCGAGGAATTTCCCGTCGGCCGGATAGGAGACGCGCGCCGATTCGCGTTTCAGGATCGCCTCGGATTCCGCCGATGACGGGTTGTTGCGCGTCGTGTTGCAGACGGCGAGCGTCTCATCCGGCTTGATCCTGGCCTGCCATTCCGGCGGCGCCTTGCCGAAGGTCGCGGCAAGGTAGGCGTCGATCACGGCCTGGCTCGGCCGTTCATCGGCGAAGGCCGGACCGGCGCAGAGCAGGAGCGCGGCGGCGGCGAATGCTTGCTTGATCATCTCGTTGCCCCTCAGCGCTTGATCGACGGAACCTTGATCTCGCCGCCTTCGGCCTGCTTCTGCAGGAAGACGGTGAGAGCGGTCAGGGCGTCGGTGCCATAGCCGGGCACCGGCCAGCGCTGCTGGCGATAGCAGTCCCAGAGCCTGTGCTGCATGGTGCGCAGCGCGCTCTGCGAGACGCGATAGGTCGGCCAGGAAGCCATCGTCTCCTGCGCGGTCTTGCCTTTGACCGAGAGGTTCGGCAGCCCCTGCAGGCGGATGCGCTTGCCTTCCTCGGCATGGCAGGTGGCGCAGGAGAAGTCGTTGACGCCGCCGCGGGTGTAGAACAGCGCCTCGCCGACCGCCGCCATCTCCTTTTCCTTGGGATGGGAGAGCTGCGGCTGGATCTTCATCTCGCTCGACTTGTTGGCGATGAAGGCGACGAGATCCTCCATGTCGGAGGCCCGGGCCGGGCCCGAGAAGCGTCGCAGCACCACGTCCTTGGTGTCGAGCCCCTGGAGCTTGTCCATGCACCAGAGCAGGCGCTGCTCGGTATCCATCACCTTGTCGGCGTCGGCGAAATAGCGCGGCAGCTTGGCGAAGGCGCCTTCGAGCTTGCCCGGCCCTTCGCCGAGATCGCAGCCCTCGAGCGAGACGTTCTTGGTGCCGCGCTTTTCCGCCCACAGCACCTCGCCGCGGTCGACCGCCAGGAAGCCCGGATTCGAGAACGGGTCCGAGAGCATCTGGCGATAGCGCTCGATTTCCTTTTCGCTATCGTCGAGCGGTGGCGACTGCGCGGTCAGGTGGCCTGCGGCCATTGTCATGGCGGCAGCCAGCACGGCCGCCCCGATCATGGGGAGCTTCATCCCTTGCCCTTTCGTTCCCTCTCGCGGCCGTGGTTTCCCGGCCTGTGCTGTACGCCCCTCGTCTCATTGGAGGGGCTTTACATTCACAAAAAACAATATCACGATACGTGAGAATGATCGCGAGCCGGCCCCGCCGTCAAGAGCGAAACAAGAACATTTCAAAGGAGGAATTCCGATGTCTTCAGGGCTTACGCGCCGCAGCACGATCACGGCCGGCGCCGTCGCCGCTTTCGCCAGCCTTCTGGGCTCGCGGCTGGCCTTCGCCGACGAGAAGGCCGTCGCGGCCGAAATCAAGAAGCTCTACGGCGACAAGGCGATGGCCGAGGGCAAGATCAAGCTCGACGTGCCGGAGATCGCCGAAAACGGCCTGGTCGTGCCGGTCAATGTCGAGATCGACAGCCCGATGACCGATGCCGACTACGTAAAGGCGGTCCACATCTATGCCGACGGCAATCCGCAGCCGGGCATCGTGACCTACCACTTCACGCCGGCCTGCGGAAAAGCCTCGGCCGCGACCCGCATGCGGCTCGCCCAGACCCAGAACATCGTCTGCGTCGCCGAGATGTCGAACGGCGCGCTGCACATGGCCAAGGCCAACATCAAGGTCACGATCGGCGGCTGCGGCGGCTGAGTTCAGCCCCGCCGGTTCAACGAAAAAAGACGTTTCAAGGTGAGGATGCTCCCATGACCACCAAGCCCACCCCGCGCGTGCGTGTGCCGGCCAAGGCCGCCGCCGGAGAGCTGATCGAGATCAAGACGCTGATTTCGCACGAGATGGAATCGGGCCAGCGCAAGGATGCGCAGGGCCAGACGATCCCGCGCAAGATCCTCAACAAGTTCAGCGCCAGCTTCAACGGCAAGCCGGTCTTCTCGGCCGACTGGCACCCGGCGATTTCTGCCAACCCCTACCAGTCCTTCTTCTTCAAGGCGACGGAATCGGGCGAGTTCACCTTCACCTGGAAGGATGACGACGGCTCCGAATACACCGCCAAGAACAAGTTGACGGTCGGCTGAGCCGCTGCGGCCGGCGCGGCCGGCCACCACCTGATCACGAAAGGCGCGCCGCCGGTGGGCAGCGCGCAGGGGCGGCGCGCACGCGTTCGTCCAGAGGATGAAGCATGGTCTCTCGACGCGAATTCCTTCAGGCCACGGCGGCTGCGGCGGCGATCGCCACGGCCTCCGGCCTCGGCCCGCTCGGCCGGGCCGCGGCCCAGCAGAAACTCACCCAGGCCGATATTCTGCGTTTCGACCCGCTGGGCACGGTGACGCTCCTTTATGTCACCGACATCCACGCGCAGCTGATGCCGCTGCATTTCCGCGAGCCCTCGGTCAATCTCGGTGTCGGCGCGGCCAAGGGCCAGCCCCCGCATCTCGTCGACGCCGAGTTTCGCGAGCACTTCAAGATCGCCGCCGGGTCGGCTGACGCTTTCGCGCTGACCTCCGATGATTTCGTCAGCCTGGCCAAGAACTATGGCCGGATGGGCGGGCTCGACCGCGTCGCGACCCTCGCCAAGGCGATCCGGGCCGAGCGCGGCGACGACAAGGTTCTGCTGCTCGACGGCGGCGACACCTGGCAGGGCAGCTGGAGCTCGCTCCAGAGCAAGGGCCAGGACATGGTCGACGTGATGTCGGCGCTGAAGACCGACGCCATGGTCGGCCATTGGGAGTTCACGCTCGGCGCCGAGCGGGTCAAGGAGATCGCCGAGAGCGCCTCCTTCGCCTTCCTCGCCCAGAACATCCGCGACAAGGAATGGAACGAGCCGGTCTTCCCGCCGCGAAAAGTCTTCGAGAAGGGCGGCGTCAAGGTCGCCGTGATCGGCCAGGCCCTGCCCCGGACGGCGATCGCCAACCCGCGCTGGATGTTCCCGGACTGGGAGTTCGGCATCCGCGAGGAGGAAATCCAGAAACAGGTCGAGGAAGCCCGCGCCGAGGGCGCCGCCATCGTCGTGCTGCTCTCGCATGACGGCTTCGACGTCGACAAGAAGCTGGCCTCCAGGGTCAAGGGCCTCGACATCATCCTGACGGCCCACACCCATGACGCGATGCCGGGGTTGATCCGCGTTGGCGACACCGTGCTCGTCGCCTCCGGCTCGCATGGCAAGTTCCTGTCGCGGCTCGACATCGCGGTGAGGGACGGCAAGGTCGCCGACATCCGCTTCAAGCTGATGCCGGTCTTCTCCGACGCCATCGCCCCGGATGCCGAGATGACGGCGCTGATCAGGAAGGTCCGCGAGCCCTACGCGGCCGATCTCGCCAAGGAGATCGGCCGGACGGAGTCGCTGCTCTACCGCCGCGGCAATTTCAACGGCTCGTTCGACGACCTGATCTGCGACGCGATGCTCAGCCAGCGCGACGCCGAGATCGCGCTCTCGCCGGGCTTCCGCTGGGGCGGCAGCCTGCTGCCGGGCGATGCCATCACCTGGGAGGCGATCACCAACGCCACCGCGATCACCTATCCCAACTGCTACCGCATGGAGATGACCGGCGCGCAGCTCAAGGAGATCCTCGAGGACGTCGCCGACAACATCTTCCACCCGGACCCCTATTTCCAGGGCGGCGGCGACATGGTCCGCGTCGGCGGCATGGGCTACGCGATCGATGTCGGCAAGCCGATGGGCAGCCGCATCTCCGGCCTGACTCATCTGAAATCCGGCCAGCCGATCGAGGCCGCGAAGAAATACGTCGTCTCCGGCTGGGCCAGCGTCAACGAGGGCACGCAGGGGCCGCCGATCTGGGACGTGGTCCGCGATCATGTCGCCGCGACCAAGACGATCACCATCAAGCCGAACGACGCCGTGAAAGTCACCGGGGCCTGACGCGGCCTTCAGGCCGTCTGCCCGCGATCAAACAGGACGAACGCCCATGAGTTCCGAACCACAGGCCGGGCCTCTCAGCCGCCGCCGCTTCCTCGGCGCGGCCGGAGCGGCCGGCGCAGGCCTTGCCGCCTCCGCCCTGCCCGCGCGCGCCCAGGCCCCCGCGCCCGATCCGCTGATCACCGAGGTCCAGGACTGGAACCGCTATCTCGGCGAAGGCGTCGACAAGCGCCCCTATGGCACGCCGTCGCGCTTCGAGAAGCATGTCATGCGCCGCGACGTCTCCTGGCTGACGGCCTCGCCCGAATCCTCGGTGAACTTCACGCCGCTGCACGAGCTCGACGGGATCATCACCCCGTCAGGCCTGTGCTTCGAGCGCCACCATGGCGGCATCGCCGATATCGACCCGGCCAATCACCGGCTGATGATCCATGGGCTGGTCGAGAAGCCGCTCGTCTTCACCATGGAAGACATCAAGCGCATGCCGCGCCAGAACCATGTCCACTTCCTCGAATGCGCCGCCAATTCCGGCATGGAATGGCGCGGTGCGCAGCTCAATGGCTGCCAGTTCACCCACGGCATGGTCCACAACGTCATGTATACCGGCGTGCCGCTGAAACTGCTGCTCGCCGAGGCCGGCCTCAAGCCCAACGCCAAATGGCTGATGCTCGAAGGCGCCGACTCCTCCGGCATGAACCGCTCCCTGCCGGTGATGAAGGCGCTCGACGACGTGCTGATCGCCTTCGCCATGAACGGCGAGGCGCTGCGGCCCGAGCAGGGCTACCCGCTGCGCGCCGTCGTGCCGGGCTGGGAAGGCAATATCTGGGTGAAATGGCTGCGCCGGATCGAGGTTGGCGACATGCCCTGGCAGGCCCGCGAGGAGACCTCGAAATACACCGACCTGCTCGCCGATGGCCGTTCGCGCCGCTACACCTTCATCATGGACGCCAAGTCGGTGGTGACCAATCCCTCGCCGCAGGCCCCGCTCAAGCACAAGGGCCGCAATGTCCTCTCCGGCCTCGCCTGGTCGGGACGCGGCACGATCAAACGCGTCGACGTCACGCTCGACGGCGGCAAGAACTGGCAGTCGGCCAGGATCGACGGGCCGGTGCTCGAGAAGTCGCTGACCCGCTTCTATGTCGATTTCGACTGGGCCGGCCAGGAGTTGCTGATCCAGTCGCGCGCCATCGATTCCACCGGCTATGTCCAGCCGACCAAGGCGGAGCTGCGCAAGGTCCGCGGGGTCAACTCCATCTACCACAACAACGGCATCCAGACCTGGCAGGTCCGGCCGAACGGGGAGACCGAGAATGTCGAGATCGCTTAAGCCGGTTCTGCTGGCGGGCTTGGCGGGTCTCGCGATCCTTGGCACCGGCCCGCTGATCGCCCAGACCGCGAAGCCGCAGGCGAAAGCCGCCGCGCCTGCTCACACTCCCGCCGCCAAGGCGCCGGCGCTCGGCCTCGGCCGCCCCGCCCTGCCCGAGGAGATCAAGGCCTGGGACATCGCCGTGCGGCCCGACGGCAAGGGCCTGCCGCCCGGCAAGGGCACGGTGAAGCAGGGCGACGAGCTCTTCCAGGCGCAATGCGCGAGCTGCCATGGCGAGTTCGGCCAGGGCAATGGCCGCTGGCCGGTGCTCGCCGGCGGCATGGGCTCGCTCACCGCCGACCGGCCGGAGAAGACGATCGGCTCGTTCTGGCCCGATCTCTCGACGGTCTACGACTACATCCGGCGCGCCATGCCCTATGGCAACGCCCAGTCGCTGAGCCCCGACGAGATCTACGCCCTGACGGCCTATCTGCTCTACCTGAACGACATCGTGAAGGATGAGGAGTTCGAGCTGTCGGACAAGAATTTCACCTCGGTGAAATTGCCCAACGCCGCCGCATTCTACGATGATGATCGCGAGGCGACCGAAAAGGCGTTCTGGGGCAAGGAACCCTGCATGAAGGACTGCAAGGCCGAAGTGAAGATCACCGGGCGGGCCGCCGTGCTCGACGTTACGCCTGATTCGAAATCGGCGCCGAAGGTCGATTGATGCCTAGCGCCTCGCCGGTTCCAACCTGGTTCGGCTCGGTCGCGACCGCGCTCGCGCTCTCGGGCGGTCCGGCGAGCGCGGCCGGCGACAAGGCGCTGGGCGAATACCTGTCGTCGGAGTGCTCGACCTGCCACCAGAGCAGCGGCCGGCAGGTCGGCGGCATTCCCGCCATCATCGGCCACCCTGCCGACCAGTTCGTCGCGCTGATGATCACCTATCGTGACAAGCAGCGCGACAATCAGGTCATGCAGACCATCGCCGGCCGGCTATCGCAGGAAGAGATCGAGGCGCTCGCCGCCTACTATGAAAGCCTGAAACCGAGCCGGTGAGCGCCCGTAGGGTGCGCGACGGCCTCGGCCAAACGAGGATCGGACAGGCCCACCAAGAGGCCGCCGGGTATGCAGCCGCGACGATGTCGAACGAGAACTGGGGAGAGGGACATGAAGATTCATCGCCGATCTTTCGTCATGACCGGCCTGACGGCAGCCGGCACGCTCGGGCTGGGAGCCCCGGCCGTCCTCGGCCAGGCCAAGCCTCGCGTCGTGGTGATCGGCGGTGGCGCCGGCGGAGCGACCGCTGCCCGCTACATCGCCAAGGACAGCCAGGGCGCAATCGCGGTGACGCTGGTCGAGGAGAACGAGACCTACCAGACCTGCTTCCACTCCAATCTCTATGTCGGCGGCTTCAAGACCTACGAAGAAATCAGCCATCGCTACGATGCGCTGACGAAGAACCACGGCATCACCCTCGCGCGGGCACGGGCGACCCAGATCGACCGCGACAAGAAGGAGGTCGTGCTCTCGACCGGCCAGCGCCTGCCCTATGACAGGCTCGTCGTCTCGCCCGGCATCGACCTGAAATACGACTCCGTCCCCGGCTGGTCGAAGGAGGTCGAGGAGCAGATGCCGCATGGCTGGAAGCCCGGCCGCCAGACGCAGCTGATCAAGCAGAGGCTCGATGCCGTGCCCAATGGCGGCACCATCGTGATGATCGCCCCGCCCAACCCCTATCGCTGCCCGCCCGGCCCCTATGAGCGCGCCTCGATGTTCGCCCATGTGCTGCAGCAGGCCGGCAAGAAGGACGCCAAGGTCATCATCCTCGATCCGAAGGAGAGCTTCTCCAAGCAGGGCGTCTTCCAGGCCGACTGGGAGAAGCGCTACGGCTCGATGATCGAATGGCTCGGCCCCAAGGTCCATGACGGGATCAAGTCCGTCGATCCGAAGACCAACACCGTCGTCACCGGCTTCGAGACCTACAAGGACTGCGCCTTCGTCAACGTCATCCCGGCGCAGATGGCCGGCGAAATCGCCCGCAGTGCCGGCCTTGCACCGGCCGGCGGCTATTGCGCCATCGATGCCGCCACGATGAAGTCGACGGCAGACGCCAACATCTTCGTGCTCGGAGACGCCTGCATCGCGGGCGACATGCCGAAATCCGCCTTCTCGGCCAACAGCCAGGCCAAGGTCGCTGCGATGACGATCCGCGGCGAGCTGACCAGCGCACGCACCTTCCCGGCCCGCTACGTCAACACCTGCTGGTCGCTCGTCGCGCCCGACGACACCATCAAGGTCGGCGGCCGCTACGAGCCCAAGGACGGCAAGATCGCCGCGACCGAAACCTTCGTCTCCAAGCCCGGCGAGAGTGCCGAGCTGCGCAAGGAGAACCAGGCCGAGAACATGGGTTGGTATGCCGGCATCACCGCCGACATGTTCAGCTGAGGCAATGCACCGGCGCCGCGGCCTCCCACGCGGCGCGAACCTGATGGCCGCGCCCCGCGCGGCCTCCTTTTTTCCAGCCACCAGAAACAAGGACGAAGCATGCGACTTCTGATCTCGGCCAGCCTTCTTGCCGCAGTGCTCGGCGCCGGCGCCGCGAGCGCCCAGGACATCGCCGCCGGCGAGCGCTCCTGGAACAAGTGCCGCGCCTGCCATCAGCTCGGCGAGACGGCCAAGAACGGCGTCGGCCCGCAGCTCAACGGCCTGTTCGGCCGCGTCTCCGGCACCGTCGAGGGCTACAGCTACTCCACCGCCAACAAGAATGCGGCGATCACCTGGGACGATGCGGTCTTCGCCGAGTACATCAAGGACCCGAAGGCCAAGATCCCGGGCACCAAGATGGTCTTCGCCGGCATCAAGAACGAGAAGGAAATCGGCGACCTCACCGCTTTCCTCAAGCAGTTCGGCAAGGACGGCAAGAAGCAGTAACGGCAAGAAGCAGTAGCCGGACGCTCGCCGACCAGCTTCTCAAGAACGAACCGCCCATGGCCATGCCATGGGCGGTTTGCATTTGTGGAGCGGGCACCGGCAACGGCGGCGTTCCGGCCGGAATAACGGAGCAGGCCGAGCGGGGCGTACCCGAGCTTGCCGGCCGTGCCGCGCTCAGACCCGGATCAGGCGTCGGTGAATGCGCGCCTCCCGATCCAGAGGCCGAGAAACGAGAACAGCCCGAGGGCCACCCCTGCTTCTGCCGTGCCCAGCGCCAGACCTCCAAACGCCGCCATCGCGACGCTGAAAAGTGCGATTGCCATGCCCCGTCTCCTTGCGACAAGACTATGGCCCCTTCAGAGACGTTCTAGCGCTCATCTGGGGGAATTGGCAAAGCGGCCTCGCGCCGCGGTGTTGGCCTCGAGGGACCGTAGAGCACAAAAAACCCGGCACCGCGTGCACGGGCCGGGTGATCTCGCGGTGGAAGCGGGCCAGGCGCGGACGCGCCTGGCGGCAAGGCTCAGCGCATCGCCCCGCGGACCGCATCAACGGCCTCGCCGACGCCCTTGCCGACCTCGTCCTTCACGCCGTTGACGGTGCCGACGATCGCACCCGCGACGCCGCCGGCGAAGGCTCCTACGAACCCGAAGGTAAAGCCGACTTCCCCGCCCTTCTGGAAGCTGGTCTCGACGGATTCGCCGATGTTGCAGATGGAGTCGTAGAGGTTGAAGCCGCCGCTAACGCTTTCCAGGGACTCGTCGTTCAAAGCAACGTTGTGATGTTCGGTGTTCATCGCTCTGCTCCATCAATTGCGTCGTTTCGATGAGCGAGATGTACCGAAGCTGACTTACGGGAAGCTTACAGGCCTAATGTTGGCGGCCGCATCTGAAGCCGAGGTTTCAGCTACGGCAAAGAGACTGCCGACTATATCCGAGCAATTTTAGCCATCAACCGCCGGCCACGGGCGGCTGATCGAGCCATCCGGAGATGACGAGAGCGGGCGAAATCCGCGCAGGCGCGCATTGTTCGCGATGCTCCACCGGTGTGGAGCGCCGCAGCGCGAAATTTCGAGTTTTCAGGAAAGGACCGTGGTGGGTGATGTAGGGCTCGAACCTACGACCCGCTGATTAAGAGGCGGCGTAGAAGCCGCGTCGTTCAAGGGCGCTTCTGACAGATTCCCTTTTCGTTCCGGCATTGGAGCAAAAGGAGAATTTGGCTTTGTCAGAACGAAATCGGGGACCGAATTGGCCCCAAAAGCAAGAGCCCGCCGCATCGGGAAATGCGAACGGGCTCGATAGCAAAGGCGCTGTGGTTGGCGCGAACATCTCTCATGTAACGCAGCCGCGAATCGGCATCAATATCGACTATCGCTCGCTCCGAACTGCTCCACGCGACGAGCTGCAGCGTCGAGCGGAAGCTGCGCTCAAGGCTTGGCTACCGACGCTGAAGCCGTCCGATCAGCAGGACGTGACCCACAGGCTGCGGAACGAGGTTTTCAACCCAAGGGCTCAGGCTGAGCGCCGCCTTAGGAAGAGACTGGGCTGACCGCATCGCGCGGCGGCATGGCTCCGCATTGGATCAGCACGGGCTCGGAGGTCCACCGCGCGCGATCCAGTCCCTGAGCCAGCCGCCGCGTTTCGCGGTGGTCTCCTCTCGATCCTGTCCCTACCGCGCCCGCAAGGGTGATGAGCGATCGCGGCGTTACCGGACGCCTCAAGAGAAACCGGAGCCCGGCCTGACGGGCATATGATCTGGCGCGTTCGGCATGCCGGCGCCTCGGGCATCAGGATATGATCTGCGCGGGAACTCAATCGGCGGCCATGCTGGCAGCGCGTCGCCGATCCTCCGACCGCCCCGACGCCATGGTGATGGCTAGGGGAGAAACCACGACGACGACCCCTCCTACCTGGCCCGGGCAATACAGGGCGGACGAGCGGCTGGCCCCCGACATCGGGCATCGTGGGTATACGCAGATGGAAGCTCACCCCCTCTAGGCCATGGCGCGATCCGCCTTGCTGTGGCCGGTGCCTCGGATCGCCGGGATCATCCGGTTAGGTCGGAGGAGGAGGGTAGCGGAGGCGGAGCTATGACCTCACTCCATAGATGAATGCGATCAGTTCCAGAAACTCTCCTTCAAAGATGTCTTCTTCACAGAGCAATCCGGAAATCGTTATCAGCGCGCGCCCAGGCGACGTCCACGAGAGAATAGCCGAGGAGTTCAAGACGCGAGCGAGGTCGTCAGCTAGCGTCATAATGTCACCGATCGTTTCGCAATTCGCGGACACGAGAAAGCCGGCCATGTAACGCTCGATTGTCAGTGATTAGTGACATTGGGCGTTGCCTTGTAGTCGATTAGACCGCGTGATTCACAGTGGCCATGTGGCCGTTCGGATCTCGCAAAGACGCCTCGGCAGAGGACGCCAAGTCGCTCGAAGCGCTGGCGGAGTTCTTCGCGGCGGCGAACGGCACGGCCAGCAAGATCGCTGTCTCGCCGTCGAAGGCGCTGGAATGTGCGCCGGTTGCCCGCGCGGTGGCGGTGCGCTCCGAGACGTTGGGTGTGCTGCCGCTTCACCTTTACAGCCGCCTCGAGGATGGCGGGAAGGAACGGGCCGATCATCCCCTCGCTGATCTGATGAGCAACCGCCCGAACGGCTGGACCTCTGCCCCGCAGTTCCTGATGGAGCTGGAGCGGGACACCCTCATGAACGACGCCGGCGCGTTCGCGGTGGCGAATCGGGTCGACGGCGGACGCGTCCATGAGCTGATCCGGCTGAAGCCCGACACGGTGACGGTCGAGACCGATTTCAGCGGGGAGCCCCGATATCTCGTCAGCCAGAAGGGCGGCGGCCAACGGACTTATCCCTGGCGGGACATTCTGCACATTCCGAACATTGGCGGCGTCTGCGCCATCAAGCAGGCTCGCGAGGCGATCGGGCTGTGCATGGCGATGCAGGGCCATGCGGCGCGGATCTTCGCCAACGGCGGCCGTCCGTCCGGCATCCTGAAATCGCCGAAGAAGATCAGCGAGCCGGTCATCGCTCGCCTGAAGGAGTCGTGGAACAAGGCGCACACCGGCGAGGCCAGCGGCGGAACGGCGATCCTCGAAGAGGGCATGGATTTCTCGGCGCTCACCTTCAACAGCGTCGACCTCCAGTTTCATGAGCTGCGCGGCTTTCAGGTTGTCGAGATCGCCCGCGCGCTGGGCGTGCCTCCCACGCTGATCTTCGACCTTGGCCGCGCCACCTGGGCGAACGCCGCGGAGATGGCGCAGGCCTTCCTCACCTTCACGCTGCTGGCCCGGCTCCGGCTGTGGTGCGGCGCGGTCTCCCGGCTGCTCACCGCGGAAGAGCAGAAGACCCTGGTTCCGGAATTCGTCGTCGACGGCATCGTCATGGCGGATATCGAAAAGCGCTTCGCCGCCTACGCCTCCGCCATCTCCAGCCGGGTCTTCTGTCCGAACGAAGTCAGGCAGATGGAGAACCGCCCGCCCTACGCCGGCGGCGACAAGTTCGAAAACCCGAACACGACCAGCGGCTCGGCAGAAAATTCTGCGCAGCAGCAGGAGGACGCCGCGTGATCGCGCTCGAGCTGAAAGCCTCCGTCTCAGTCGACGATGCCGGCACCATCACCGGCACGGCCTGGCCGTTCGGCTCGCCCGATCGCATGGGCGACGTGATTGAGAAAGGCGCCTTCGCCAAGGCCAAGGGCCCGCTGCCGATGCTGGCCTTTCACCGGCCTGACGATCCGGTCGGTGTGTGGACCGAGATTGCCGAGACGGCCAAGGGCCTCACGGTGAAGGGCCGGCTGCTGATCGACGATCTGGCTCGCGCCAAGGAGGTTCGGGCACTCGTCCAGTCCGGCGCCGTCACCGGCCTCTCGATCGGCTTCATGACCCTCAAGGCTGAGAACCGGAAGGGCGGCGGCAGAACCATCCGCGCCGTCGACCTGGTCGAGATCTCGCTCGTTTCCGTCCCCGCTCATCCCGGCGCCCGGGTCACCGGCGCCAAATCGGCCGCGCAAGCAATCGCGCTCGCAGAGGCCATCAACCGCGCCACGGCGCGCCTGCGAGCATAAGGAGCCCGCCCCGATGAAGCACGTCTCCCATCGCGCCCTGATCACCGGCGCCATCGAGCTGAAGGGCGATGACGACGATCCGGTCGCGTCGGTCACGAAGGCGCTCGAAACCCTCAGCGCCACCGTCGACACGCGGCTCAAGGCGGTCGAGACGAAGGGCACCGATCCGGCCCTCATCGCCCGCCTCGATGCCATCGAGGCCAAGCAGAACCGCCCGAACGGCGGTGACGACGACGGCGACGCCGATGCTGCCGAGGAGACCAAGAGCTTCGGCTTCTACATCCGCCAGGGCAAGGAGGCCGGCGCGGACGTGCTGAAGACCCTGCGCGTGTCGAGTGATCCGCAGGGCGGCTATCTGGCTCCGGCGGAGTTCTCGACCGAGTTCCTGAAGGAGCTGGTCGAGTACTCGCCCATTCGCGCCATCTCGAGCGTCCGCCAGACCAGCGCGCCGAGCGTGATCTATCCGGCGCGCATCGGCCGGACCAACGCGAAGTGGAAGGGCGAGAACCAGCCGCAGGAAGGCAGCGAGCCGAGCTTCGGCGAGGCCGAGATCGCGGTGAAGGAGCTCAACACCTTCGTCGACATCTCGAACCAGCTCCTGGCCGATAGCGCCGGCGCGGCCGAACGCGAGGTGCGCGAGTCGCTGGCCGAAGACTTCGCCTTGAAGGAGGGCACGGCCTTCGTGAACGGGACCGGTGGCCTGCAGCCCGACGGCTTCATGCAGGATGCCCGCGTTCCGCAGATCCCCAACGGCCACGCCAGCAATCTCAGCTCCGATGCGCTGATCTCGATCCTGTACGCCCTGCCGGCTGCATATCGCCGGAACGCCACCTGGGTCATGAACGGCGCGACGATCGCCACCATCCGCAAGCTGAAGGACAGCCAGGGCAACTATCTCTGGCAGCCCGGTCTTCAGGCCGGCCAGCCGGAGACGATCCTTGGCCGCCCGGTGGTCGACGCTGCCGACATGCCCGGCGCCACCTCCGGCGAGTTCCCGATCGCGGTCGGAGACTTCAGCGCCGGGTACCGGATCATCGATCGGCAGGAAATGTCGATCCTGGTGAACCCGTACCTGCTCGCGACCAACGGCGTGACCCGGTTCCACGCGACCCGGCGCACCGGCGGCGCGGTGATCCGGCCCGCGGCGCTGCGCAAGCTGAAGATGGCCACCAGCGTCTGACCGCTCCATCCGGGGCCGGTCGACGGCCTCGGCTTCCCTCAACAGGAGAAACCGACATGCGCGATCTCGCGAGCAACATCGCCGTCATCACGGCGCTCTCCCCGGCGGTTCAGGCCGCTACCGTCAACGGCGTGGCGATCGATACCAAGGGCTTCGGATCCTGCGCCTTCGTCCTCACCACCGGGGCCATCGCCGGCAGCGGCGAGTTCGGCGCCAAGCTTCAGGAATCGGACGCCAGCGGCTCCGGCTACACCGATGTCGATCCCGCCGAACTCGTCGGAGCCTTCGAAGAGGACGCCTTCGCCGATGCGACGGAGAAGGTCTCTTACGTCGGCCACAAGCGCTTCGTCCGCCTGGTGCTGACCAAGGCCGCGGGCACCAGCATTGCGGCCGGCGCCGTCGCCATCCTCGGCCACGCTGCCGAACGCCCCATTCCCTGAGCGCGAAGCCAGCACCGGCCCCGGCCGGCGCTGATGGGAGCGCGGCGGTTTCTCCTTGGCCGCCGCGCTCCCGGAGCCCTTCCCTAAACGCCGGAGCCTCGAATGCTCGAGATCATCACGCCCGCAGAGAGCACGCGCCTGATCTCGATCGAGGCGGCGCGCGCTGCCATTGGCCTCGCTGATGGCGATGCGAGCCAGGACGCCGCGCTGGAGGCCCTGATCGATCAGGCCAGCGCCGCCATCGTCTGCTTCATCGGCCAGCCGCTGGCCCGGCAGACGTACCGCGAAACGCTGTGGTCGCGCGCCGCCTCCGATAGCCTGATGCTCTCCCGCTTCCCGGTCGCATCCATCGTGTCTGTCGGCATAGGCGGCGCCGCGATCGACGCGGACGGCTATCGGGTCGACCTCGCCACGGGCATCGTCCACCGCCGCTCACCGACGCGCTGCGGCCCGTTCTGGCCTGCCGGTGAAACCGTGACCGTGTACGCGGCCGGCTACGAGCTCCCCGACGGTCTCCCCGCGGATATCCAGCGCGCTGCCATCCTGATGCTGCGGCAGTCGCACATGGCCGGTGGCCGCGATCCTCTGCTCCGCAGCGAGGAGACGAACGGCGTCGCCTCCTTCAGCTACTTCGCCGCGGGCGCCGCCGCTGTCCCTCTCGAAGCGCAAGCGCTGCTCTCGCCCTACCAGATCCCGGCGGTGGCGTGATGCACCAGCTTATTGTCACCCTCGATCGCCATCTCTGCGCCCGCGGGCAGAGCGCGACCCTGCGCCGCCGTATCGGTACCGGCAGCACCTTCGTCGAGCTTCCAATCCGCGTCAGGCTTCAAGGCTACGCCACGACGGACGTCGTCGCGGGCATCAAGGTCACCGACAGCAAGTTCATCACCAGCCCGACGCCGATCGTCGAGGCTGGTGCAGCCTGGCCCGGGGCGGCAGGGGGCGGCACGGACATCAAGATCGGCGATTGGCTGTTCGTGGAAGGCCGGCAACGCTCGGTGGCGCAGGTCGACAATGTCCGGATCGGCGACGCGCTGGTGCGGATCGAAGGCCGGATCAGCGGGTGAGCGGCCATGCTGATGATGACGCCGGAGTTCCGGAAGAAGCTCAGCCACGCCTTGGCGGTCTCCGAGGGAAGGCGATCGGTTCCGGTCACGCTCCCGCAGTTCCGGGCGGAGCGGAAGAAGCGCAAGGCCAATCAGGCCTACCGTCGCCGGCTGATCGACCAGACGGCAGCGATTATGCGGCGGGGCGAGCCAAGCGTGTTCGCCTTCGAGGGCTTCATGCGCCACGGGCTGCGCGCCGGTCTCTGCCTGCGCGGCTGGTCCTGGCACGACGCGGACGACCTGGCAGCCGATATCGTCCGCGCAGCCCTAAACCAGATCGGCGCCAAGCGCCCAACGATCGCACAGGGCCAGCCCGAATGGGCGCAGGACGGCGTGATCCTGATCGAGCGCGAGCGTTGCGCCCGCTGCGGCTGGCAGCTGTCAGAGTATCACCGGAAGTTCTGCTCCAGCCGCTGCGCGAGCGCCTATCACTGGGATCTCCATCACCGCTTCAAGGCAGAGCAATTGGAGGCGCTTCATGACGATGCGCCTTGATGATCTGCGAGACGATGGCTGTCGCTGGTGCGGTGGCGAGATCGAGCTCGAGCGCCCGCATGCGATCAAACGCGTCTACTGCAGCGATGATTGCCGCATCAGGCACGGGCATGACCTCGTCAGGATTGCCCGCATCGAGGCCAGGCAGAACCGGCATTGCGAGCGCTGCAGCCAGCCGCTTGCGATATCGCTGAAGGCCGGGACGATTTACTGCTCCGCGATCTGCGCCAGAGATGACAGCAACGAGCGCGAGAAGCTCGGTAGGCTCGACGACAAGGCGAAGGTCAAGCGCTTCTGCGCTCGCTGCAACGAGCCAATCCCTGCGTCCCGCCGTGCCGAGGCGATTTACTGCTCCGCGTCGTGCAAGCGTCGGGTGCTCAACGCCGCATGGCGCCAGCGCAGTCGTGAGCGTGCTCCTGGCGAGGCGCCGCGCCGTGAACCCGTAGCCTGCCGCTGGTGTGCCGCGATGTTCGTGCCCCGCCGCACCGACCCCACGCCGGTCCTTTGCTCGCTTTCCTGCAACATGGCGGAAAGGCGCGCCCGTGCGGCGACACCGGGCTTGCTCTCCTGTGTCATCTGCTCGGCGGAGTATCGCCCCAAGGCGGGCTGCCTCCCAAGGCGCACCTGCTCTGAGCCCTGCAGGCAGCTCCTGAGGACCGGCAGCCGCCGCGCCAATCGCGCCACCATCACCTGCGAGGCCATATTCTGATGCCCGTCCGTGCTCCCCGGATTTGCTCCTGCGGCCGCGTCGTGCCTTCTGGCGAGCGCTGCGCCTGCCAGGTGGCCAAGGCCAAGGCCTACGACGCCAGCCGCGGCAGCGCCGCCTCCCGTGGTTACGGCGGCTCATGGCGCAAGGCCTCTGCCGCCTTCCTCGCCTTGCCAGGCAATGGGCGCTGCGCCTGCGGCTGCGGTCGCGTCGCCAACATGGTGGACCACCGCATAGCACCCAAAGGCGATCGGGCGCTGTTCTGGAACCGGAGCAACTGGCAGCCCTTCAACGTCGCCTGCAATACGCGGAAGGCCATAGCGACCGAAGGCGGCTTCGGGAGACCGATCAGGCCATCGCACGCGGCGAGTGCAATGGTCGAAGCCGGGGGGCGGGTCGGGACTTTGCCTAAGGGGACGGAGACCGCTTGGGGTCCATCGCGCAAGGGTGTGTCGAATTCGGTCCGCGGGAAATCCGACCGATGAGGGGGCGTCGACCGACCGAATTGAAGGCGATCGAGGGCGGCTTGTCGGGCCGCGCTGCGCTGCCGGCTGACGTGCCGAAGGTGATGCGCTCGGAATGGGATCGCATCGTCTCGGACCTGGCCTCGAGGAAGCTGCTGACACCGGCGACGCTCGGCACGGTCGCTGCCTATCTGATCGCGCGCTGGCAGGTCGCGGAATGCGTGAAGGCGATCCAGCAGGATGGCGCCTTCGTGAGGACGAAACAGGGCGAGCCGAAGCCGCACCCGGCGCACGGCGTCATGAACAAGGCCAACGAGATCGTGGCGCGGCTTGCCGCCGAGCTCGGGCTGACGCCGGCGGCGCGATCGCGGCGCGGCCTCGCCGGTCCAGCAGAAGGAGGGGAAGCCAATGATGGCGCTCCGGCCGGACTGGATCTTTGATGGCTCGCCGATCCCGGACCCGCACGGCCGCGGGGAACGGGCGGTGGAGTTCCTGCGCGCGCTGCGTCATCCGAAGTCGGATAGCGGGGCCTTCGATCTGCCGCCGTTCTGGGAGCGGGTCGTTCGCCGGATCTATGGCCCGTCGAATGCGGCCGGCCGGCGCCAGGTGAAGACCGTCTTTGCCATGGTGCCGCGCGGCGCCCGCAAGACGACGATCGGAGCCGGGCTAGGACTGCTCCACACCTTCGGGCATGAGCGCGTCCAGGGCGGGCAGATCATCGCGGCCGCCGCTGCCGAGGATCAGGCCGCGCTTGCCGCTGACGAGGCGCGCATGATCGTGCGGGCAACGCCCTGGCTGGAGAAGGTCGCCAAGGTCAAAGAATCCGAGGACACGATCGAGCACCGGAAGAGCGGCACTCTGTTCCGCACGATCCCGGCACAAGGCGATCTGCAGCATGGTCGCACGCCGGCCCTGGTGCTCGCTGACGAGCTGCACGCATGGCCAAACCGCAAGCTCTGGACAGCGATGCGCACCGGCCTCGCCAAGCAGGCGGGCTCCTTGCTGATCATCATCACCACCGCCGGGCGCGGGAAGGAGAACCTCGCGCACGGCATTTATGAGTACGCGCTGAAGGTGGCTGCCCGGCCGGAGATCGATCCGGGCTTTCTGCCGGTCCTGTTCCAGGCGCCGGGAGATTGCGACTGGCAGGATGAAGCGCTCTGGCACGCCGTGAACCCCGGCCTTGCCGAAGGCTTCCCGGATCTCGATGGCCTGCGCCAGCTCGCCCGCGAAGCGCGGGAGCGGCCGGGCGATCGCGAGGACTTCCGCCAGTATCATCTCAACGTCTGGCTTGATCACTCCGTCGCGCCGTTTGTCGACATGGCCGTCTATGACGAAGGCGCCGAGCCGGTCGACCTGGCGGCGCTGGAGGGTGAACCCTGCTGGATCGCCGTCGACATGGGGCTCAACACAGACCTTACGGCGGTTGTCGCCTGCTGGGGCGATGACGAGACGGGCTTTGACGTTGCGGCCTGGTTCTTCGTGCCTGGCGACAACCTCCGGGCGCGCGCCGATCGCGACAAGGTGCCTTACCCCCGTTGGGCGGAAGAAGGCTTCATTATCCCGACGCCGGGCAATGTCACCGATTACAGAGCGGTAGAGCAGCATATCCGAGGGCTCTGCGACCGCTTTGACGTGCGTGAGATCGCCTTCGATCCCGCCTATGCACAGGCCGTCATGGGCCCGCTCAGCGAGGACGGCTTTCCGGTCGTCACGATGCGCCAGGGCTGGCTGACGATGGCACCCGCCATCAAGGAGCTCGAGCGCGCGATCATAGGCCGGAGCTTCCGCCACGGCGGCAATCCCGTCCTCCGCTGGAACTTCGAGAACATCGTCGTTGAGCGCGACAAGGCCGGGAACATGTCGTTCCACAAGGGCAAAAGCCGAGACCGGATCGACGGCGCGGTGGCGGCGGCGATGGCGGTGGCTCGCGCGGCAACTGGTAGCGGCGGTAGCATTTACGAGTCAGAAGAGCGTGCCGAGGGGCTGCTGTTGATCTGATCAGAGAACAAGCGATGCTCCGGTCCTAGGCGGGGGCTCTGCTGAAATCCGAGGCGGCCATGCGATCGAGGACGTCAATGGCTTTGCAGACCTCGCCATTTCTTCACCTCGAGACCGAACCATTTACGGCGCCAAGCATTTGATGCACGGGGATACACATCTTGAGTTGGGGCGCAGCGCATGGCGGTCGTGTTGGTAGTCGAAGATGACCCGATCGTCCGGATGGACGTCTTATCAATAATCGAGGAAGCGGGTTTCGAAGCCATCGAGGCGACGAACGCTGATGACGCGATCCTGATCCTGGAGGCCCGTTCCGACATCAGCGTCGTGTTCACTGATATCGAAATGCCCGGCTCCATGAACGGATTAAGGCTCGCCTTCGCCGTGCGGGACCGTTGGCCGCCAGTGGCCATCATCGTCGCGAGCGGCCGGATCAGACCCCATCCCGATGAGATCCCCGACAAGGCCGCGTTTCTAAGGAAACCCTTTAGTGAGCAAGACGTCGTGCAAGCCGTCCAAGCCGCTGCAGCCTAGCGGGAGAGCTTCGAAGCCTTCAGCATCAACGTCACGATCAGGCCAGCCGGCTCCCATGCGTATTCTATCGAGCCGCCCAACTGCCCCTTCACGCTGCGCTCGACGAGGCGACTGCCATACCCATTAGCCGTTGAGGGCTCGACGGCGGGGCCGCCCCGCTCCAGCCAGACGAGCTTGACGTCTTCGCCCTCCACCGATCCGGAAATGTCGAGCGTCCCCTCGTTGGATGATAGAGCCCCGTACTTCAGCGAGTTCGTGGCAAGCTCGTGGATGACCAAGGCGATCGTGGTCGCCGCGCCCTCGCCAACGCCCATGCGAGGGACCGCGACGCGAATACGGCCGCTAAAGGCGCCCATGTCCTCGTAAGGCGATAGCAGAATCGACACCAGGTCGCCGAGCAAGGCCGCCTTCCCCTGATGGCCGGGAAGCGGGCGCACCAGATCGTGGGCTCTGCCGAGCGACGTCAGCCTGCTCGTCAGGTCCTTTGCCATCTCGGCGGCGGTCGTCGACGAGCGTGAGGAGATCTGCGTCAACCCGGCGGCGATCGCCAGGAGGTTCTTGACCCGATGGCTCATCTCGCCGGCGAGAAGCTCGTGGCCTTCCTCGGCCTGTTTGCGTCCGGTCACGTCCAGGAAGATCCCGTACATGAAGCCTTCGTGCATGCCGGCATCCTTGCCGAGGCCGCGGGCCGAGATCCAGCGGATTTCGTCGCCGATCATGATGCGAAAGTCGATTTCGTAGGCGCCTTCCACCCCCCGCGTCGCGTTGAAGGCGGCGCGCACCCGGTCGCGATCGGCGGGATGGATGCGAGCAGAAAGGTCCTCGAACAGCAGATCGTCGGTATGCTCGACGGCCCACATGGCGAAGCCCTGCTCGTCCATAAGGAACTTGTCTGCCTCGACATTCCACGACCAAAGCGCGACGCCGGCGGCTTGTATGGCTCGGCGCAGACTATCCGGTGTCCAGCGGTTAAAGGGCAAGGCGAACCTCAATCGCGGGTTTGATCCGAGACAGTTACACGGCTTGCGCGCGTCTTCTATTGCTTTTGCGCATCAGGACCAGCGACAAAACGCAAAAAGGCCGAGCGTGCGCCCGGCCTCTTCATAACCTTTGATCGTCAACGCCAGTACATCCGTGGTCGCCGACGAGGACAGGGTTTAATCAGGCAGCCTGAAGCTGCTCGGCAGCCATCTTGCCGGACCTGCTGTCGCGGGCGACCTCGAAGCCGAGCTTCTGGCCTTCCTGCAGGTCACGCATGCCAGCGCGCTCGACTGCGGAGATGTGTACGAACACATCCTGGCTGCCGTCGTCAGGCTGAATGAAGCCGAAACCCTTGGTGGAATTGAACCATTTAACGATGCCGGTGGTCATGAAGAACCCTCCTTGTCGGCAAACTCTGTCGCCCGCCGGCGAATGCCAACGGATCCAGAACGATTTTCGAAAGGGGGGAGTTCGTCAGAAGCGCGCCGAAGCGCGGAAACCAGAAAACGGCCGTCCAAGCAAATATCGATAGATGTTGTCTACGCGAGCTCAGGCGACATGTCAATCGAACTCGCCAAAAGAAAGACGAAATGCGCTGCGCTCCAGAATTCTGGACTACCTATATCAGCCAATATTTCATGGTATTTGCAGCATAAACCTATTGGAATCGCGTCATTCACGCTTTCTGCAGAAATTGCTTTTCCAGATCAGGAACCGGCCTCCTGCGTCAGCCCCTTCATGATCAGGGTTTTGACCGCCCGCGCGCGCGAGGAAGACCCGGCCCTCTTTCTGAAGGCCTCAATCAGGCTGAGCGATTCTGAGGGAACATGCACTTGAAGCCGGATCAGGTCCGGAGATTTGCGCGGCTCAGTCGGCTGCTTCATCATATTCCTCACCCTCCGGGGCGCCTTTCTTTCCCTGACGCATTGATCGCAAACTCTCGAATTGCCTTCAACCACATTGCTAGAAGCCCAACAGCGGGCGCTCGGCGATGCCGGCGACGAAGAGGGCAGCACCTACAGGATCAGCGTCTCGGTCGACTGTGGGTGTGAAGGGGCTAGCGGTAGCCTCTAGGGATCGTTGTCCCCGCGTGCCGACTCGGCCTTTGGCTTATGCGTGTGGTTAAAGAGCTGAGCCGTGCCGAAAAGCGCCAACGCTGTAGCAACAGCAGAAAGAATTGCATAGATCATCAGAAAGGTCGTTACAAAGTATATTGTAACACTTCCTGTCGCCTTCGCTACCAGCGCGCATAATATGCAAAGTATCTGCGCAAATATAAAATGTACAAGCTTCGAGCTTAAGTCAATGTATGCAGATTTGTTCTTTCCTCCTTGGGTTAGCGCAGAAAGGAATTTGCTTTCGGAGAACGCTGACAAAATTGCCATTGCACCGATGGATAACCCCAGGAGACTGGGCACAACGTCAAATGCGATCTGCGGAATAGCTGCAGCGCTGCTCTTCCGCCCCCAGAGGCGAAAGAGAGCAGCCGCGCCAAACACAGATGCCCACGTGTATGGCGAGCAAACGATGACTCGCAGCCCGCCATAGGCGTGCCAGTAATGTCTAAGGGCGCTGAGCCTGGCGGCGTCGCCCTTGATTTCGGACGTACCCCAGCATTCTCGCCAGAACGCCGGCATCTTTTTCCATAGGCAGTGCAATCGTCTTAGGCAGCGCTTTGGTCGAGAGCTCATCGGGCTGCCCATCTCCGTTTGACTCGCCCTTCACATAGCCATTCTCGGCGCCGATTTGTGCCAACTGTCGGACTTCCTCCGTGGGCGTGAGGCTCTCCGCGCCCGCCGCCTTAACGTAATTGAGATCGACACGTTTGGCGTGGTTTGCCTCAAGATCTCTCAGCACCTCAAGCTTCTTGTCCTCAAAGTCCTCGGGGTTCGGTGCGTTGATCCGAATGAAAAGCCGCTTCAGACCCGGCATATTCAGAATGCGATCAACTGCATCTTCCTCGGGAACAACGGTCACTTCGACCGCAGTTTCCAACTGAGATGTCCGATCTTCACCGAGAAGGCGAGCAATCGCTCGATAGGCCGTCGATATCCCAAGACCTTTCCCGAATTCGTTTACGGTTTCGAAATATAAAAGGTGATTTTTTTCATCAAAAACATAAATAAAAGACTTAAAATTTGGCCTAGCTTTATCCGGTATCGAGATCTCGTCTAAATCTTCTTCTGTAAGTTCCTCGCCGGTTTCGATATCAAGCCACGGAGAATCTTTATCGATGTTGGCATAAATGAGTATGCGCCCGGACAAGATTCCGTCGCCCTCGTCTCGGGGCCTCGTGATCCTTGCGTAGTCTGAACCTCTAGCTTGGGCCTCACCACTTGCCGCGACGGCAAGCAACTCCCGGTATATGCCTTCCGGATGCGGTGATGCGACAATGTTCAGCACCCCGAGCTTTAGCACTCTGGTCATAGCGTCCCCTCAACCCAGAGGCGCATTCCGCAACGTCCGGCCGCCGCAAGTCAATCGCGACATGTGAATGATGCACATCGTTTAGGCAGGCGCGTTTCCTCAGTGCCCTGAGCTGTGGTTGTTGGTCAGTTTCGCCAGGACTGCTTCAGCTCCTCGTCGAACCAGTCCTCGGCATCGGCGCGCGGGCCTCGAACGGATCGGAAAGTCAGATAATCACCGCGCCCCTTGTTCTGCAGCCATGTCTCGAAGCTACTGAAGCTGGGCATCGTCGGGTAAGCGATATCGATACTCATCTCGCGGACCCACTCGGTGCAGAGGTATCGAATCGCCTTCTCGGCTTCAGGTTTCTTCACGCTGCTTCCCCATCCACCAATGCTGTGCCCTGACCAGCGCCAGCTTCACCCGCAGCGCGCTGATCGTCCAGCGCAGCCGCTCGCGCTCGATGAAGGCGCAGACATGGCGAGCGGAGGCGAGCTCTGTCGGCAACCTGCTGTGCATTGTTAGGCGGGCCACTTGCTCCGCACGTCATCGGCGCGGCACGATTTGCCGCTTTGGTGTGAGGGGCGGGAATGCTCAAGTCTAAGACGCTTTTGGTGCTCGGCGCTGGCGCAAGCAAGGAAGCCAATCTTCCGATCGGCGTAGAGTTGATGCCAGCGATCCTTTCGTCCGTTCGGATCGAGCCAAGAGATTTCGCGCCGCCGAGGATTGGAGAGGACTTACAACGCGCGCTACACTGCCAAGAACAGGCTCGCAGCAGTGCACTATCGCACGAAATTCAACATTATTCTCGCGCGTATCTAAAAATGACCGAAGGCTTAAAGCTTTCAATTTCAATCGACAACTACCTTGATGCCCACCAATCCGACTATCATCTTCAGGTTCTCGGAAAGATGGGAATTGTAATGTCTATTCTAAAATCGGAGAAAAGTAGCCAATTATCGATCGGAGCTCAAAATAAATGTGACGTTTTACGAGTTTCTAATAAATGGTATGCCGAATTATTTAAGATAATGAATGAAGGGATTTCGCGTGATGGCGTAGATAAATTTTTCGACAGTATCGAAATTATCAGTTTCAACTACGATCGATGCATCGAGCATTTCTTCGAACGGGCGCTGCAAAGTTACTATAGCATCGACAATACCGAAACAGCCAGAGCTATGGCACGGCTGAAAATACACCACCCTTACGGGCAGGTGGGCCACTTGCCGTGGCAAAACTTCCGGACGCCAACCCCGTTCGGATCTGATCAGGCGGGAGGCTCTGAGCTCGTTCGATTGGCCTCTCAGATCAAAACCTTCACTGAGAGACAGGACGACATGGCCCTAGTCGAACGGATGCAGCAGGCAGTTCAGTCGGCTGAAACCATTGTGTTCCTCGGCTTCGCCTTTCACCCGCAAAACCTCGAATTGATCGCGCCGACGAAGCCCGGCAGGGCGAAGCGCGTTTTTGCGTCGGCATACGGAATGTCCAAGCCAGACATTCGCGCGACCCGCGACGACATTCAGAAGTGGTTGAAGCGGGAAAATGAGCACCTTTCGATCGAGATAGAAGACCTCACCTGTGCGAAGCTTTTCGCGGAGTACCGGCGGAGCATCCCGCGCGCTTAGGCGCGCCAGCACCAGAGCTTCGCCCGCAATAATTGGTCGCTGCAGCGCTGCCGCCGCATCTCGAAGTCGCCTAGGACCAGCGCGTGCTCGATCATGCCGCCATCCTCCAAGCCGTGGCGGACAGCGTAAGCCACGCCGCGACCTGCAGCATAGCAGCGTGGATGCCCTCCTGCGCGCCGGCGTCGCCGATGAACTCCCGGCCGACATAGGAGAGGAAGCGCAGGCGCTCGGCGGCTTCATCGAGGCTCAGCGGCTTCGTCCCGCACAGCACCGCGAAGGCTGCGTCATAGGCCGCCTGCGCCTGCGGGTCATCGTCGCCGATCTCAGCCGCGCCCATCACGGCCGCAAACTCGAACTGGCAGTGACGAACGGGGTCAAGCATGGCCCGCGTCCGTCGCATGCGCCTCTCGGAGCTGTTCGAGATCCAGGGCCAGTTCGTCCAGCCGATTGTTGACCGTCCAGAGCAGCGCGGAGATGGCTCTGCGCTGCTTCAAGTCGGGGATGGCCTTGGCGGCCATCGCGGCGGCATCGACCAGTTCATGCGTCGTGCTGACGTGGCATTCGACGTCGAGAATCCGGTTTGCGACATCCTGCAGGGCGCTCATGTCTGCGCCTCGCCGTCGGCGGCCGTCTCGAAGAGCTTGGCCACGTCATGAGCTCGCTCGATGAGCTCGGTGGTAAGGAAGCTCGCCGCCTCGGCTTCGTCCTCCGTCATCACGATCACGGTGTAGCCGGCGAACTCGGGGCAGCGCTTCTTGATCTTGTCGACCATGAACCCGCCGCGCTCGTGGATTGTCGCCCTGGCGACGATGTCCAGCGCCCGTGCCGTGTTCTGCAGGTTAAGAATGGGAGAGCCCAGCTTCCCGATGAGGGCCGTGGCGGTTGCAGGCAAGCCGGTAGCGGCCGCCGCTTGATGCGTCTTCATGGTGACCTCGTTTGATGCTGGGCATCAGCGATTTGATGCTGGTAACCATATTGAGCGGACGCATATTGCTGTCAACCATGAATTTGATTACGAGCTACAAATGGCTATCTCAGGCAATCAAATCCGAGCCGCTCGCGCCCTTATCGGGATGGAGCAAAAAGACCTCGCCGATAAGGCGGGCGTCGCAATCGGCACAATTCGCAATATGGAAGGGGCCGGTCTCAAACCGGTCGGCGGCCGGACCGACACGCTTAACGCCGTGGTTGATGCCTTGAAGTTCGCGGGCGTGCTCTTCGTGCCAGAGAATGGTGAGGGCGCCGGGGTACGGCTACGAAAGGCTCGACCTGCCTATTCGGAATCGGAGCAGATCGCCAACGCTGGCGATGCGCGGTCGAAGGCCGCTGACGCCGCCGATACGATGATGAGCGAGATGGGTGGCAGCGCTGGCGAAAAGGCCGGGCGGCGTGGCGAACTCACCGATGAGCCCGCCATGGTCGCTAAGGCCAAAGGAAAGAAGCGGCCCTAAGCAAGGGCGTGCCGTCTTACGAGGCGCCCGCAGGGCGGCGATAGGTACGGCTGACGTAGCCCTTACCGCCCGTTAAAACGGGATATCGTCGTCCAGGCCGGACTTCTTGGATTGACGACCGAACGTCCCGCCCGATTTCGGTTCTTCCGGCGCGGGCGGGTATTGCTCTACCTGGGTATTATATTCGTCAAACGCTGCCCAATATCCATTGGCTCGAATGGATCCATTGAATCCATCCTTGAGCGTGAAGGCTATATAGTCCGGCATAAATTCAATCTTTGTGACCAGCGGATGCCCAACGATGACATCCTTGGCGGCCTCTGAAAGTACCGGAATATCCTTCAGTCTCGCGCGAAAGCGCTCCAGGATCGTCTTGTAAGTATCTTTGCTCTTCAGGGCTTCGTCTATGAGGCGTCGCGCCGCCTCTGCTTCTGAGCTCAGCCCGGTCATTTCCTGGTACGCCACCACGCGCTCAACAAGTTCGTTCGGCAGCAGGTAGACGCGCCGCTGGTGCAACTTCTTGTCGTACGCCATGTGCCGGCCTCAATGCGTTCTCGCTTCTTCCTGGTAGACGCATCGCGCATCTGATGTTAGCTATCAAGTGTAAACCGGTAGACACTTCATAGCGGAGTTGGGCGATGCGATCGGCGTACACCAGGAAACGAGGCGGAGTTCGGGACGTTGTTCGCGTCGTTGCGGAGATCCCGACGGAGACGATTAAGAAGGTTGACGAGTGGGCGATCCCGGCCGGCGTGCCGAGCCGCACCGCCGCCTTGAATGACCTGCTCCAGCGCGGCCTCCAGTCTATCCAGGCCGAGGCGGCGCGGGCGGGCTGAGCATGGCGCGGCCGGTCTCCTGCCCTCACGGTGCTTGGCCGCTTGAGATGCGTGCCGAGACCGCTGCCGCCTTTGCGGATGAGCCCTCGGTCGATGCCTTCCTGGCGAAGGTCGATCGGGGCCTGTACCCCTCGCCTCGCCGCCAGCCGGGTTGTCTTCCGAAGTGGCACCGCGGCAAGCTGGAACACGCGATCGCTCACCTTCACGGGCTCGTATCCGCTGGCCCGCAGCTCGTCGAATCTCTCGAGGATCTGATCTGATGCCACCGCGTCGTCGCAAGCCGCTAGGCTGGCCCGACTATCTGGAGGCGAAGCCACTTCGCAGCGGCGGCGTGGCACACTATTGGAATCCGCCGTCATGGGCGCGCAAGGCAGGCTGCCCCGTCCGGGCTGAAGCCCTTGGCAAGGACTACGCCGCCGCCAAGAAGCGGTGCGACGACATTCTCAACCCTCAGTTCGACGCTTGGCGCCTTGGTCGCGATGGTGCGGTCGCGCGTCCCGCCGGGCCGGCTCAGGGCACGTTCGATTGGCTGATCGCCTCTTTCAAATCGCACCCCGCCTATAATGGTCGCCCAGCGAAGACGAAGAAGAGCTATGACAGCGCCGCAGCATTGATCGCGAACCACAGGATCAAGGACGGCCGCCGCTTCGGCGAGCTGTCGATCTCAGGCATAACGCCGGGCGTCGCCGATCGGCTCTTCGCCAAGCTTCGCGTGGTTTCCGAGCCTGCCAAGGGGGAGGACGGCAAGCCGCTTATCGGCGAGGATGGCGGGCCGGTGATGGTCGAGCGCGAGCGCCAGCGGACTGCGGTGCTCTGCATGACGGTTGCCCGGCGCGCATGGTTCATCGTCCGTCGGGACAAGCCGGCGATCGTCCCCGACGCCAACCCGTTCGCCAAGATGGGCCTTTCGCACAAGGCCAAGGCGACGCGGCCGGTCTCGGCTGACTTGCTCGGCAAATTCGTTGAGGCCGCAGACGCCGGCGGCGAGGCCTCGATCGGCACAGCCTGCATGATCGCCTACTACTGGCTGCAGCGTCAGGAAGACATTCTGACGCGCCTTTCGTGGTCGCACTATCGCCCGGCTGATAACCCGTCGATCGTTCGGGTGAAGCACCACAAGACCGGTGAGGTTGTCGATATCCCGCTCTACGACGAGGACGGCACCGAGCTCTGGCCGGAGCTGATGTCTCGACTGGACGCGGCACCGCGTCATGGAACGCTGATCGTCACCCGCGACCAGCCCGACAGGCATAAGAAGGTCCGCCTACCTTGGGGACAGGACTACTTCCGGCATCGGGTCGCTGCGATTCGCAAGACAGCCGGTATCCCCGAGGATGCCAAGTTCATGGGCCTGCGCCACGGCGGAAACGTTGAAGGCGCAGAGGCCGATTTGACGGACGCGCAGCTTCGGGGCCTGAGCGGGCATAAGACCACTGCTGCCTTGTTGCGGTATGTGCCGACGACCGCGAAACAGCGACAGGCTGGAGCGCGGAAACGACTGGAGGCGAGAACGAAAGCAGGGGGTTTGTCAGAATAGAGCCGGTGACCGCTTGTCAGAACGGTCGCCGTCCAGGCTCTAAGTCTTTGAATTCGTGGTGGGTGATGTAGGGCTCGAACCTACGACCCGCTGATTAAGAGTCAGCTGCTCTACCAACTGAGCTAATCACCCATACGCCACGGAGACGTTGTCGGCGAGGCGTGGACCGCGTCCCGACAGGCGGCGATGTAGCAAACACCCCCTGCCCTGTCCACCCATCTGCGACAGAAATATGCAAACTTGTTGAGGCGTCTCTGAGTGCCTGGGGAAAACTCCGGCGCGAAACGCGCCGGAGCCCTGTTTTAGGCCGGTTTTCAGGCCGCCTGCCGGCGATCGAGCAGATGATAAAGTGCGATCGCGGCGAAGGTCGCGGTGCCGATGCCGCCGAGCTCATAGCCGAAGATCGGCAGCTTGAGATCGCCGGCACCGAGAATCAGCGCGGTCGCGACGGTCAGCAGATTCTTCGGCTCGGCGAAGTTGACCTTGTTTTCGACCCAGATCCGGCCGGCTGTGGCGGCGATCAGGCCGAACACGACGACGGCAAGGCCGCCGAGCACCGCGACCGGGATCGTACCGATCACCGCGCCGAATTTCGGCGAGAAGCCGAGCAGCAGGGCGATCACGCCGGCGGCGACGAAGACCAGCGTCGAATAGACCCGCGTCACCGCCATCACGCCCATGTTCTCGGCATAGGTGGTGACGCCGGTGCCGCCGCCCGAGCCCGCGATCATGGTGCCGACGCCGTCGGCGAAGAAGCCGCGGCCGATCAGGTTGTCGAGATTGCGCCCGGTCATCACCGAGATACCCTTGATGTGCCCGAGATTCTCCGCGACCAGAATGATCGCGACCGGGACGATCAGCGCGATCGCCTTCGCCTCGAAGACCGGGGCGACGAAGTTCGGCAGGCCGAACCAGGCAGCTGCGGCAACCTTGCCGAAATCGACCGGCGGGGCGCCGAAGCTCGACGCCGTCGCGGCGTAGAGGACATAGGCCGCAAGGCCGCCGATCAGCACCGGCAGGCGCTGCGCGAGCCCACGGCCATAGACCGCCACCAGCGCCACCGCGATGACCGTGAACAGCGCGATCCATTTGGTGTAGGGACTCGCCGAGATCATGTTCATCGCGACGGCGGTCAGGTTGAGACCGATCGCGGCCACCACCGCGCCGGTGACGACCGGCGGCAGCAGCTTCTCGATCCAGCGCGTGCCGACGCCCTGCACGATCAGGCCGATCAGCGCATAGACCGCGCCGCAGGCGATGATGCCGCCGAGCGCCACGGGAAGGTTGAGGTTCGGGCCGGAGCCGGAATAGCCAGTGGCGGCGATGACGACCCCGATGAAGGCGAAGGACGAGCCGAGATAGCTCGGAAGCCGCCCGCCGGTGATCACGAAGAACAGCAGGGTCGCGACGCCGGAGAAGAAGATCGCGACGTTCGGATCAAACCCCATCAGGATCGGCGCCAGCACGGTCGAGCCGAACATGGCGACGACGTGCTGCAGGCCGGCGATCACGGTCTGCCCGGCCGGCAGCCGCTCGTCCGGCATCACGTCGCCGGAGGTCTTCAAAGTCCAGTTCGGAAAATAGCCAGCCATCTCGCCCGCTCCCAGCCATCGCGCCTGCGCGCACCGGGAGGCAATAGTGGCAAGAATCGGGCCTGCGCCAAGCGAGCGCGGCGCGCCGTCCACCGCAAAACGGTAGATCAGGCGGTGAGCCGGTCGGAAACCGATTTCACGAAGCGGTTGAGGTTCTCGGCGAGGCCTCCCGCAACGGTGCCGACGGCGGCCGAGCGCGTGTTCATCTCGCCGACGGAAGCGCCGACGCGCTCCATGGCACTGAGCGCCTCGGCCGCCAGCGCCAAGGCCGCCTCGATCTCATCCGTGGTGGCCTGCGCATCCCGGGCGATGCCATCGCTGACCGCAAATTGCTCCGTCACCGCGCCGGCGACCGCGGACATGTTCGCCGACATGCCGGAGACCGACTGGTCGATCCGCGCCATGGCATCGACACAGCGCGCTGTCGCCTGCCGGATCGCCTCGATCCGGCTGCCGATCGCCTCCGTCGCTCCGCTGGTCTGGGCGGAGAGCGATTTCACCTCGCTGGCCACCACGGCGAAGCCGCGGCCGGCCTCGCCGGCGCGCGCCGCCTCGATGGTGGCGTTGAGCGCGAGCAGATTGGTCTGCGCCGCAATCTCCGAGATCAGACCAACGACCGAGCCGACTTCTGATACGAGAGCGGCCAGGCTCTCGATCGTCCCGCGCGCTTCTCCCGCCGCCATGACCGTGCCGGCCGCGATCTCGGCACTCTCCTGCGTCCGCCTGTCGATCTCGCCGATCGACTGGCGCAATTGCCCGATCGAGGCGACCGTCTGCGCGGCGCGCTCGCGCACCTGGAACCAGCTTTGCCGGCTGGCGTCAGTGGTCTCGCCCGCACGGCGCGAAGCTGCCGCCGAACTGGCGGCAACCCGGCTCAGCGTGGCCGCAGCCTCCTCCGTCTCGCTCGAGACCTGTTCGACCTGCTGGCGGAAATCGTCGGCGAGGGCCGCAATGTCGGTGACATAGCGGGTCGTCTGTTCGGCCCGCATCGCATGGATGTCACCGAGCGCATTGACGAGGTCGACGATCAGGAACTCCGCGAGCTTGATGCAGTCGCGCGCCGTCTGCCGGGAGGAGAAGCGATGCCGCCTGGCGACCTCGGGAAAAAGCGAGCGCATCGCGGTCATCGCCAGCACGGCATGGGTGCGCGCGCCGAAGGGCGAGGCCGTCTCGGACTGCACGGCTCGCCGCAGCGATCCCGCATAGGCATCGTCGAACGTCGCCTCGAACAGGGAGCGGGCATGCTGCGCCATCTTAGTGCACAGGCTCGGCCCGTAGGTCCGCGAAGCCGCCCCCATGGTCGGATGTCCGGAAAGCCGCTCGAAGTGCAGCACCATCGCCGCATCGATCGTCACAGCGAGCGTCGGGGCGAGTTCCCTTGCCAGCTTCAGCGTCGCTTCGTCGATACCGAAGATCGCCAGGCGCGAACTCGGCGCAGCAGGGGCGAACAGGGAATCTCTTTGCGTCTCGTCTGCCATTGCGCGGGCTCGTTTCCGAGGCCCACGCTGCTTGCATAATGGTTAAGGAACGGCCAAATCGCTCAGGCGGCGGGCCTGTGAGCGGCAGCCCCGACCGCAACGGGCCTGTCCTCGGCGATCCGGGCATCGGCGGCGAGTTCCGGCAACGCCCGCGCCTGCGCCATCGCCGCCTCCAGCGGTCCGGCGGCGAGATCCGGCATCGCCTCGAAGCCCGGCAGCACGAAATAGGTCTGCTGGAAATCGTCGATCTTGTAGCGCGTCCGCATCACCCGGACCGGGTCTAGACGGATACGGTTCGGCTCGGCGCTCTCCAGCGAAAACACCGTCTCGCCGGGCGAGGAGGCGATGCCGGCACCGAAGATGCGCAGGCCCGCCCCCGTCTCGATCAGACCGAACTCGACGCTGTACCAGTAGAGCCGGGCCAGCCGTGCAAGATCCTCCGGATCGGCATAGCGAAGCCCGGCCGCGCCATAGGCCGCGACGAAATCGGCGTAGGACCGGTTCATCAGCAGCGGCACATGGCCGAAGACGTCATGGAAGACATCGGGCTCCTCGATATAGTCGAACTCCTCCGGCCGTCTGATCCAGAAACCGGCCGGGAAACGGCGCTGCGCGAGATGGGTGAAGAACACCCGGTCCGGCACCAGCCCCGGCACGGCCACCACCTCCCAGCCGGTCGCCGCCTTCAGCACGCGATTGATCTGCCGGAAGTCGGGGATGCCGTCGGCCGCGATGCCGAGCGCCGAGAGCCCGGCGAAGAACTCGTCGCAGACGCGCCCGCGCAGCAGCTCGAACTGGCGCCGATGCAGCCTCGACCAGGTGTCATGGTCGGCTGCGGTGTAGTGCTGGTATCTCTGGTCGACGACGAAATCGGCCGGAACCTCGTCCGGCTTCAAGCCTGAACGGCTGAGCGGGTCGGTTGTCATGGCGCACCTCCCAATGCTCGAACCATGCTGCGCCCGGCACCGGGTCATGTCCTGACTTTCTCTTGCGCCCTGGCGACGCCGGCAGAACAATATGACCGGGAAGCGCAGCAACGGGTCCGATCATGACAGGAACGAGCAAGGCACCGTCTCGCCTCGACGAAACCGACCGGCGCATCCTGCGCGCTCTGCAACGCAATGGCCGCCTGACCAATGCCGCGCTTGCCGAGGAGATCGGCATGGCGCCTTCGCCCTGCCTTCGCCGTCTCAAGGCACTGGAGGAGGATGGCGTCATTTCCGGCTATCGCGCGCTGATCGACCGACGGCAGCTCGGCCATGGCGTCGAGGCCTATGCCTTCGTCAAGCTCGCCCAGTCCGATCCGGACTGGCGCACCCGCCTGATCGAGAAGCTCAAGGCCTTCGACGAGGTGATCTCCTGCCAGGCGATGACCGGCGAATGCGACCTGCTCGTCCACATCGTCGCTGACGACATCGAGGCCTATGGCGAATTCGCCATGCAGCGCCTGCTGACGCTGCCGGGCATCGCCGACATGCGCTCCTCCTTCGTGCTGGCGACGATCAAGCCGGATCGGGGCTGGCCAGTCTGAGGCCCGCAACAACCGCTCAGGGCGTCACGCCATAGGCGCGGTAGCGCTCGCCGGCACTGCCGTCGAGATCGCGCGCCCGGGCGAAATCGGACGCCGCCTCGGCCGCATCACCGCGGCGCTGATGAGCGATCGCCCGGCCGTACCAGGCCTGCCCGAGCCGGGCATCGAGCGAGAGCGCCCGGTCGTAATCGGCGATCGCGCCATCGAGATCGCCGCGCTTGAGCTGGACCAGCGCGCGTGTATGCAGCACCCCGCTCTGATCCGGCGCGAGCCGCAGGGCCTCCTCGCAATCCGGCAGCGCCCCTGACACCTGCCCGCTGACCGCGCGGATCAGGCAGCGCATGTTCCAGAAGCCGGCCTGCTCGGGGTAGCGCTTGATCAGCCGGCCGAGCTCGTCGATTGCGAGGCTCGGCTGCTGCGCGCTGACCAGCGCCTGGGTCAAGCCGAGCGCCGCGTCGATGCGGTGCGGGGCCAGCGTCAAGGCCGCCCGGTAATCGGGGATCGCCGCCTCCGGCTCGCCCAAGGCAAGGCGGACGGCCGCGCGCGACAGCCAGCCATCGGCATCGTCGCGATCGATCGCGAGCGCCGCATCGAAATCCGAGAGCGCGCGCTGGTACTGCCGGGAGCGTTGCAGGAGCTGGCCGCGATTGAGCAGGGCGGCGTGGTTGCTCGGCGCAACCGCGAGCACCTCGTCATAGGCGCCAAGCGCCGCGCTAGCCTGTCCGCGCGCCTCCAGCGCGCGGGCACGCTGGAACAGCGCCTCGACGAAGCGCGGCGCGCGCCGCAGCGCAGCCTCGCTATCGGCCAGCGCCTCCGAGAAGATGCCATCTCGGAAATGCAGCCGCGCCCGCAGCACCAGAGCCGCCGGGTGATCCGGCTCGATCGCCAGCGCCGTCGCGATATCCTGCCGCGCCTGAACCTTGCGCTGCGGCAAGCCGATGCCGAAATGCGCGCGCCGCACCAGCCGCGTCACGTCGAGGCCGTCGACCGCAAGCGCAGCGTCGAGCTCGGCCAGTTCGTCGCGCGCCGGCGCAGCCGGCTGCGGGCGGGCCGCGTGATACGCCTGCCAGAAGGCCGCTCGCTCGTGCCCCAGCTGAGTCCTCGCCGTATGGACGAAGGCGGTAAGCCGCATCGGCCAGGCCTCGATGGAGCGGCCGAGCACCGGCAGCAGGGCCTCGCGCCGCTCGATAGCTCCGGCATGAGCGGGTTCGCGGTCGAGCACGTCGCCATAGGCCGCCAGCGCAGCCAGCTTCTCGCCGAGCATCTCCTCGGCCATCGCCAGGCCAAAGCGCGTCGCCAGATCGTCCGGGCGCTCCTGGAGCGCCAGCTCGTAAGCCTTCCGGGCCGGCGCCGCCCGGCCGAGCGCGAGCAGGGCATCGCCGCGCATGCCGTGCCAGGCCGGCGCGTCCCGGCCAGGCCCGGCGCGGTCGAGATCACGCAGCGCCTCGTCGTTCCGGCCAAGGGAGAGCAGGAGATGAGCACGGTTGCGCAGGCCGTTGCCATCGTGCGGCGCCAGCGCCAGCAGCTGGTCGAGGTCCCGCAAGCCCTCCGCCTGCCGGCCCTGCTCGATCAGCAGCAAGGCGCGGTTGTTGAAGGCGAAGATGGTATCCGGATGGGTCGCGATCAGGACGTCATAGGCCTTGATCGCCTGGAGCGGTCGGCTGCTCCGTTGCAGCACCAGAGCGCGCCGCGACAGGGCGGCTTCGTTGCGCGGATCGAGCCGCAGCGCACGCTCATAGTTCGCCAGCGCCGGTTCCAGCTCCCCGAGAGCCTCGAAGGCCCGCCCGCGCTCCACCCAGCTTTGCGGCACTGCCGGCTCGAGACGCAGGGCGCGCTCGAAAGCGCCGACCGCCTCGGCGGGACGCTTCAGCGCCGACAGCGACATGCCGCGCCGATAATGGTGCGAGGCGATGGCGGGCTCCAGCTCGATCGCCACGTCGAAGTCGGCCAAAGCGAGATCATGCTCGCCGAGGCCTTGCAGCAGCCTGGCCCGCGCCACGCGCGCCCAGGCGCTCGACGGATCCAGCCGCAGGCCTTGATCGAGGTCCGCCCGTGCCCCCGCGAGATCGCCGCGCCGCTCGCGCAGACTGGCCCGGTCGACCAGCAGGCTCGCGGGCGCGTTGCCGGCAGCAAGCCCGGCGGCGAGCACCGCTTCCGCCTCGCGATGACGGCCGAGTTCGGAGAGCACCGCGGCACGCCCGCGCAGAGCCGCGAGATGGCCTTGGTTTATCCTGAGGGCGGTGTCGAAATCGCGCAGCGCGGCATGGGAAGCGCCCGCGCCTTGCGCGAGCCAACCACGGCTGGCGAGCAGATCCGCACGGTCGCCGCGGTTCAGCTCGACACGCAGGGCTTCGTCACAGGCCGCCTTGCGCTCGCCGCGCGGCGTCTCGATCTCGCCCATGCAGATTTGCGCCAGCTCCTCCGTCTGCTCGGCCGGCGAGACCGGCGGCAGTGACGTATGAGCCAAGGCGGGCGTGGCCTGGAAAGCGACCAGCGCGCCCAGAACGACAAGGCGACGCGACTTCATGAAACTAGGTCTCGCGATGGCCCCCCGCATCATGAGAGCGGCATCTGTTTCGCGAATCCAGTTTTTGTTCCACGCCGCCGTCAAAAAACAGGCCGGTGTGCCGCGCTGGTCACAGCGCGGCACACCGGCCTGGAAAGCAGCAATATGCCGGACCGACCTACTCGGCCGCAGCCTGCGCGTGCATCCGCGCGCCGCGCGCGATCAGCTTGTTGAGCGCCACCAGATAGGCCTTGGCGGACGAGACCAGCGTGTCCGGATCGGCGCCACGACCGGTCACGGAGGCGCCGTTCTGCGACAGGCGCACCGAGACCTCGGCCTGTGCATCGGTGCCTTCGGTGACGGCGTGGACGTCATAGAGCTCCAGCCGCGCCTCATGCGGGACGATCGCCTTGATCGCGTTGAAGACGGCGTCGATCGGGCCGTTGCCCTCCGCCTCCTCGGCCACGATGCGCCCCTCCACATCGAGCTTCATCATCGCCCGCTGCGGACCGCGCGTGCCGGCGATCACCGTCAGCGAGACCAGCTTCACCCGGTCATGGGCGGTAGCGATGTTCTCGTCGACCAGCGCCTCGATATCCTCGTCGTAGACGTGCTTCTTGCGGTCGGCCAGCGCCTTGAACCGGGTGAAGGCGTCTTCCATCTGGTTGTCGCCGAGATCGTAGCCCATCTCCTTCAGCTTGGAGCGGAAGGCGGCGCGACCCGAATGCTTGCCCATCACCAGTGAGGTCTTGGTCACGCCGACCGATTCCGGCGTCATGATCTCGTAGGTCTGCTGGTGCTTCAGCATGCCGTCCTGGTGGATGCCGCTCTCATGGGCGAAGGCATTCCGGCCGACGATCGCCTTGTTGTACTGCACCGGGAAGGAACAGGCGGTCGAGACCGCCTTGGAGGCGCGGGTCAGCATGCTGGCGTCGATGCCACTGTCATAGGGCAGCACGTCGCCGCGCACGCGCAGCGCCATCACCACCTCTTCCAGCGCAGCATTGCCGGCGCGCTCGCCGATGCCGTTGATGGTGCATTCCACCTGCCGCGCCCCGCCCTCGATGCCGGCCAGCGAGTTGGCCACCGCCAGGCCGAGATCGTTATGGCAATGCACCGAGAAGATCGCCTTGTCGGCGTTCGGTACGCGCTCGCGGATCTGGCGGAACATGGCGCGGTACTCGTCCGGCGTCGCATAGCCGACCGTGTCGGGCAGGTTGATCGTGGTCGCGCCGGCCTTGATCGCGGTCTCGACCGTCCGGCAGAGATAGTCGATCGGTGTGCGGGTCGCGTCCATCGCCGACCACTCGACGTCCTCGACCAGGTTGCGCGCTTGGGCGACGGTCTTGGTGATGATCTCCAGCACCTCGTCCTCGGTCTTGCGCATCTGGTGCTGCAGATGGATCGGCGAGGTCGAGACGAAGGTATGAATGCGCGGCTTCACAGCATGGCGAACCGCCTCGCCGGCACGCGCGATGTCGGCGCTGATGGCGCGGGCGAGCCCGGCCACGGTCGCGCGCTTGATCCGCCTCGCGATCTCGGAAACCGCCTCGAAATCGCCGTCCGAGGCGATCGGGAAGCCCGCCTCGATGATGTCGACGCCCATGGCGTCGAGGAAATCGGCGATCTCGAGCTTCTCCTCGAAGGTCATGGTCGCGCCCGGGCATTGCTCGCCGTCGCGCAGGGTGGTGTCGAAGATCAGGACCCGGTCCTTGGACGAGGCGGATTTGCTGGAGACGGTCATGCTGCTGTTCCTTGGCTCGGAACGCGCCGCTATTCGATTTCGCTGGCGCGGAGGGTCTGGGTTTCGGTTCTCGTCACTCCCCTGAGCGCCCAGGCATGCATGCCCGGTCGGCCCTCAGGGGCTGGTAAGGAGAAGAAGCTGACCAAGAGCGAGAGGAGTGCGCATGCCGGCGGCCCGCGCGATCGCGCGGTTCAGCGTCAGGGCATGGGTGGCAGATGCGGCCACAGGCGTTCCTCTTCGAATGAGGCTGTGTAACCGATTTGGCTGCGCCTGCGCAAGGCAGGAGTGCAGACGCAATCAGCGGGTCGCGGAAGCCTTTTCCTTCAAGGTCCGCAGCCCGGCCAGCGGCGCGGGCCAGAGCTGCAGGCGGTAGAAGTCGTCTCCCTCCAGACCGTCCTCGCAGGGGCTGTCGAGGCCGACATAGGAAACCCGCAGCCTGTAGGGGCCGGGCGGAAGCGAAAGCCGCGCCGCATCCGGCAGGGCGTCCGTGCAGCCGAGAATGGCGATCCGGCCCGAGCGGACCGTGAAGGAGCATTCATTGACGAGATCCCATTCGTGGAAATCGTCCTCCGGCTCCTCGCCATGGAGCGAAACGGCGACGGGCACCGCCATGTTGCGGACTGTACCGATGCCGACGCTGCAATCGCCCACGGCGATCAGGCGCTCGACGGCCTCGTCCGTCCAGAGCGGGCCGAAATCCTCATTCGCCGCCTCGTCCTCGACGTAGAACTGGAAATAGTCGGCGAAGACGGCGAGTTCGAGCTGAGCTTCGATGGTCATGGCGGCAGCATCCGGCAAACTGGTGACGAGACTGTGTCCAGCGGGCGCCGTGCGATTGGCTGCCGGGCCGGAATCGGTCATGCTCTCCGCGATACCGCTTCGGAGCCGACCATGCGCGCTGGACTTCTCGCAACCGCCCTTTGCCTCGCGCTCGCCGCCTGCCAGACCGCCGGGCCGCCGCCCGCCCCCTCGCCCGAGCAGGCGCCGACCGGCGTGACCCCGAACACGTTCCGCATGCCGACCGGCAGCGGTTGCGGCGGCGAGATCGAGCGCTTCCAGGCGGTGGTCGACAACGACGTCCAGACCGGCCACACCACCCGCAACGTCCATGTCCGCGTCAGCGCCGAGATCGAGAAGGCCCGCGCCACCTGCTCCGGCGGCAACGAGACCGGCGCCCTGTCCCAGCTGCGCGCGACGAAGTCGAAGTTCGGCTATCCGTGAAAGACACCACCGTCATGCTCGCCCTTGTGGCGAGCATCCGCGTTTGACCGTCGCATTGCATCAAGAAGGACGTGGATGGTCGGGACAAGCCCGACCATTACGACCCGAGCCCCGCTACGCCGCCAGCCCTCGCTTCTCGAGCAGCGCGTCCGGCGTCGGCAGGCGCCCCCTGAACAGCGTATAGGCCTCGGCCGGGTCGCGCGTATCGCCGGCCGAATAGATGTAGCGCCGCAGCTTCTGCGCCAGCTCCGGCGCAAAGACGTCGCCCGCTTCGATGAAGGCGTTGAAGGCGTCGGCGTCCATCACCTCCGACCAGAGATAGCTGTAATAGCCCGCAGAATAGCCGTCGCCCGAGAAGACGTGGCTGAAATGCGGGGTGCGGTGGCGCATGGTGATCTCGGCGGGCATGCCGATCCGGGCGAGCTCGGCCGCCTCGAAGGCGAGCGGATCGACCTCTGCCGTTGCTTCCAGCGAATGGAAGGCGAGATCGACCAGCGCCGATGAGGTGTATTCGACCGTGGCGAAGCCCTGGTTGAAGGTCTGCGCCTTCTTGATCTTCTCGATCAGTGCCTCCGGAATCGGCTCACCGGTTTCGGCATGCAGGCAGAAGCGCTGCATCACCTCCTTGGTCAGGAACCAGTGCTCGTAGAGCTGCGAGGGCAGCTCGACGAAGTCGCGCGAGACCGAGGTGCCGGCGAGCGAACCGTACTTCACGTCCGAGAGCAGGCCGTGAAGGGCGTGTCCGAATTCGTGGAACAGCGTGCGCGCATCGTCGATCGACAGCAGTGCCGGCTTGCCCTCGGCAGGCTTGGCGAAATTGCAGACATTGACGATGACCGGCCGGACCTCGCCATCGAGATTGCGCTGGCCGCGATAGGCGCTCATCCAGGCACCGGACCGCTTCGAGGGCCGGGCGAAATAGTCGCCGAGGAAGAGGCCGATGTGCCGGCCGGATGCAGCCTCCGTCACCTCCCAGATGCGGACATCGGGGTGATAGCCGGCGAGTTCCGGCTTCTCAGCGAAGGCGAGCCCGAACAGCTTGCCCGCCGTGTCGAAGGCGGCGGCGATAACGCGGTCGAGCTGGAGATAGGGCTTCAGCACGGCTTCATCGAGCGCATAGGTCTTCTGACGGACCTTCTCGGAATAATGGCGCCAGTCGGACGGACGGATCGGTCCGTTCTCGCCCTCGGCCTGGGCCAAAGCGGCAAGATCGGCGGCTTCCTGCGCCGCGCGCGCCTTGGCCGGCTTCCAGACCAGTTCCAGAAGTTCGCGGACATTGGCCGGCGTCTTCGCCATGGAATCGTCGAGTTTGAAATGCGCGAAGGTCGGGAAGCCGAGCAGTTTCGCCTTCTCGGCCCGCAGCTTGACCATCTCGGCGACGATGGCGCGGTTGTCGGTCTCGCCGCCATTCTCGCCGCGCTTGCTCCAGGCCAGGAAGCTCTCCTCGCGCAGGTCGCGCCGCGTCGAGAAGGTCAGGAAGGGCTCGATGATCGAGCGCGACAACGTCACCGCATGCTTGCCATCCTGGCCGCGATCGGCTGCCGCGCGCGCCATGGCGGCGACGACGAAGGGCGGCAGGCCGGCGAGATCGGCCTCGTTCTCCAGCACCAGCGCGTAGCTCGCCTCGTCCTTGAGCAGGTTCTGGCCGAAGCTGGTGCCGAGGCCGGCGAGCCGCTCGTTGATCGCCGCGAGCCGCGCCTTGTCCTCCGCCCCGAGCTCCGCGCCGGCGCGGACGAAGCCGCGATGCGTGCGCTCCAGCAGGCGCATCTGCTCGGCGTCGAGGCGCAGGCTCTCACGCTGACGGAAGACCGCGTCGACCCGCGCGAATAGGCCTTCATCCATCATGATCGCCGACCAATGGCGCGACATAACCGGCGAGATCTCGCGCTCGATCGCCTGCAAGGCGTCGTTCGTGTCGGCCCCTGCGAGGTTATAGAAGACGCCGCCGAGGCGGCTCATGCCACGGGCCGAACGCTCCAGCGCCTCGATCGTATTGGCGAAATCGGGCGCCGCCTTGTCGGCCTTGATCGCCTCGATCTCGGCCCGGTGTTTGTCCAGCGCCGCCGGATAGGCCTCGTGGATATGCTCGGGGCGGATCGCGGCGAATGGCGGCAGGCCGAACGGCGTCTCCCAGAGCTGCCCGAAGGGATTGCCGGCAGGCAGGTTCAGGGCTTCGGATGCGGTCATGAACTGGCCTTTCAGCGTTGCTGCGTCAGTCGAACGGGTGCCTTTCGCCCCGATGGGAGACGCGGCGCCGTTCCAACGACATTTTCCTGGGAAGGATCAGGATTGTCGCCCGAAGATATGGGCGAGGTAGGCGATCATGAAGGGGGGCATGTCGAAACCGGCGCACTCGGCAAGATTGCGGACGATCACGATATCGGAAAGCTCGGGCTCCTGCTGCGCCGCGATGCGCTCCAGCATCAGAGCGCGCGCCGCCTCGGCCGGCAGGTCGATCCGGACCGGGCGCATGAAGGCGACGCGGCCGGGCACGATCACTGCGTCCCAGCTCTGCTCCACGACGACTTCATCGAGCGAGAGGCCGGTCTCCTCGCAGAGCTCGCGGGTAGCGCTGCCGGCGAGGTCGACGCTGCCATCGGGCAGGACATCCTCATGGTCCGGGGTACCCGCGGCGAAGTAGACCCTGCCGGCATTGGCAGTGTGCCCGCCCATCCTGCCAAGCAGGAAGGCGCCATCGGCTGCTCGCAGCGCCGCCATGGCGAATCCGTTGCGGATAGCCGGCGCCGGCAGGCCGAGACCGAGCCAGGCCAGGAAAGCCGCGTAGTCGGCGCCGAAGTAGCCGGCCTGGAAGACGCCATCCTCGATCGCCGCCCGGTGCTGCAGCAGGATGCGGCCGTTGAACATGGTCGGCTTGCCTGCGCTGACCTTCGCCCAGTACTCGGCGACCTCATCGGCGCGCTCGGTCGCGAAGCTCCAGTCATAGGGTTCCACCCGGGCTTCGACGCGCCGGAGCGCGACAATGCTGCCATCCTCGACGCCATTCACCGCCCGAACCTCCTCACAGCAGTTGTCCCTCGCTCATCATCACTGCCGCCCCGCCAATCGTGGCCGAGACGAGCACGCCATCAGCGATCCGCAACCCAAGCTCGATCTGCGAGGGCCGACCGATCTCGTAGCCCTGCTCGATCACCAGGCGATGTTCGCCATCGCCTGGCTTCTCGAAGCGCATCACCGCCCCGGCGAAGGCGGCAACGGCCGAGCCGGTGGCGGGATCCTCGACGACGCCCATGCCGGGCGCGAACATCCGCGCATGGAAATGGTGGCCCGCCTCGACCGTCTCGCGGCAGTAGACGAAGGCGTTCTCTTGTCCCGCCGGCCGCATCGCCTGCGACCAGAGGCTGGTGTCGAGCCGGATGCCGGCAAGGGCCTTGCGCGACGCCACCGGCACCAGCGTGAAGCCGAGCCCGGCCGAGAACACGCTCGGCACATGCCTGTCGAAGCCGATGTCGCGGCGGTCGAGCCCGAGCGCCCCGGCGAGCAGGGGCCAGGAAGCCGCCGGCTCGACCTCATTCGGCAGGCGCGGCAGGGTGAAGGTCGCGTGGCCTGCCCGCGCCGTATTACGGCGGACGGCGCAGGGCACGACGCCGACCTCCTCCTCCAGCACGAGCAGCTCCGCGGACCGCCCCTCGGCCGCATCGCGCAAGGCGAGCAGCACCGCGGTCCCGACAGTGGGATGGCCGGCGAAGGGCAGCTCCCTTTCGGGCGTGAAGATGCGGATGGCAGCCCGGTGCGCGGGATCGGTCGGCGGCAGGACGAAGACCGTCTCGGAGAGGTTGAACTCGCGGGCGATCGCCTGCATCGCCGCTGCATCGAGCCCTTCGCTGTCGAGCACCACTGCCAGCGGATTGCCGGCATGGGGACGCGCGGCGAAGACGTCGAGCGTGACGAAGCGGCGCTGCATCATGACCTTCCTTGCGGCTTCGGAATCGTGAGTTCGATAGTCAGCGGGCAATGATCCGAGGCCTTCGGCCGGTCCCAGCCGACGCGTGGATAGCGATCATTGGTCAGGGCGAGCTTGCCCATCGAACGGTCCGCCTCACGCGGATCGAGCGGCACGCGGTAGGGCAGACCGCGCCGGATCAGCTGGATCGCCGGCTCGGGATTCGCCGCCGCCAGTGCCGGCGAGAGCAGGATATGGTCGAGCGGCATGTGGCTTTCGAGCAGCTTCTGGTGCGTTTCCGACCAGTAGCGCCGGAAATGTGTCCAGCGTTCGTGCGGCGGCAGTGCCAGCATCGGATCGACGGCGAAATCGTCGAGCAGGGGCTCGATCCCGCTTTCCCCCTCGTCCGTCGGCTCCGCCAGGGGGCCGAGCCCGATGCGATAGGCGTTGAGATCGCCGAGGATCGCCCAGTTCGCCTCGCGCCAGCCACTGCCGAACCGGGCCTCGATGATGCGTCTCACCGCCAATGCTTCGGCGCGCCGGATCGGCAGCGTCGCCTGCCTGCCATCGTCGCGGCCATTGTTCATCGACTTGAAATGGCAGCCGAACAGCGTCAGCTCCCGGTCGCCGAAAGTGAGCGTCACCGAAAGGCAGTCGCGCGCAAAAACCTTGTCGCGCGGGCCGATGCCGAAGGCGGCGACCTCCGGCGAGAAGGCCTCCGCCTCGGCGAAGCTCATTTCCCGATGCGAGCGCACCGTGACCTGCTGCGGCGCCACCAGGTCGCGCCGGGCAGCGAAGCCGATATCGATGCTGCGGCGATCATTGCCGTCGATCAGCGTGAAATGGCCATAGCGATGATCGGCGATGCGGTGGACGTAATTGGCGAAGAAGGCCTGCAGGCTGGCGAGCGAGTCGACCTCCTGCAGCATCCAGATGTCGGCATTGGCCTCGGCAATGGCGAGAGCCGTCATCTGGCGCTTGTCATCCTCCAGCGCCACCGCCAGCGAGCGCTCGACCGCGTCCCGCTCATCGGCGCGTGGGAAGTGGAACAGCGACATCGCCGCCGCCGTCTCGGTGCGCCCGCCCGGCTCGAAACGATGGCGCGTCAGCAGGTTCTCGACGTTGAAGGTGCCGAGGCGCAGCCGCATGCTTTCAGACCGCCTCGGGCACGAACTGATGCGAGGGGGTGACGAACTCGTCCTGCGCCGCGACGGTCAGGATCTCGCGTGAGCCGGCATCCTTGGTGCGCTTGAGCAGCCCGTAGATCGAGGACGAAGCCTTGGCGAGCGCGCTCGCTGCCGAGCCGTCGCGCAGATAGTGCACGTAGAACAGCGCGGCGATCGCATCGCCGGCGCCATTGACGCTGATGTCGATCTTCGGCGTGCGCACCCGGAACGTGCCCTGCCCGTCGGCGGCCATCAGGTCGATCGCGTCGTCCGGCGTCTCGTCGGTGATCAGCGAGGTGACCAGTACGACCTTCGGGCCGGCATCGCGCAGCGCCTCGACGGCGCGATGGGCGTCGCCGATGGTCCTGACCTCGACATCGGTCAGCAATTCCAGCTCGAACTGGTTCGGCGTCACGATGTCGGCGGCGGGCACCGCCTGCTCGCGCATGAATTCGGGAATACCAGGACGCACGAAGATGCCGCGCCCGACATCGCCGATCACCGGATCACAGCAGTACATCGCCTTGGGATTGGCAACCCGCACGCGATCTACCGCCGAAAGGATCGCATGGCCGATATCGGCCGAGCCCATATAGCCCGACAGCACCCCGTCGCAGGCCGGCAGCACGCCGCGCTCGGCAATGCCCTCCATCACCTCGTCGATCATGCCGCCATCGAAGACCCGGCCTTTCCAGTCGCCATAGCCGGTATGGTTCGAGAACTGCACAGTATGGATCGGCCAGACCTCGACGCCGAGGCGCTGCATCGGGAACACGGCCGACGCATTGCCGACATGGCCATAGGCGACATGGGACTGGATCGAGAGGATGTTCATGGGCACGGGGCTCGCGGCGGGAGGGCATGATCTACCCGCTCACGGCCCGGCTCGGCAAATCGAAAGCGACGATAGCCCAAGCCGGCGCGTTCCTAGACCGACAGGCGGGCGACGCCGGCGGTGTCGGTGAACTGCGTCACGCTCGCCACCTTGCCGTCGGCGACGGTGATGAGGTCCATGATCTCGAAGGAGCCGGTCCGGCCTGTCGGCAGGCAGACGACATCGGCGCGCCAGTGCAACGTCGCCCTGTCGCCCTCGACCATCAGCGCCAGTTCCTCGATATTGCTGAAGACATAGGTCGCGATCAGCCCGGCCATCTGCTCGCGTACCGCGGCGCGCCCGTCGGGCTGCACGAAGACCTCGCAGGCTTCCGGGCCGCCCGCGAGGCGATAGCTGCACTCTTCGTGGAAATGGCTCATCAGCCCATCGAGATCGCCACGATGGCGGGCGGCGTAGGCACTCCGGATGAGGTCGGCGACGGCGGCGCGCTCGATCATGTCGGCTCCCCTTACGTCAGGGCGCCACTTTGACCGGACTGTCGGGGAGAGTCCATATTCCATTTGCGCGGGCAGGCGCCGGCCCGGCCCCTCAGCTCGAATGAACCGGCTCGGCATTGGCGATGGCAGCCATCGCCGTTTCCAGCTCATAGCGCAGGCCGACGTTCCGATAGTCCAGCGTGACCTTGCCCTGGAAGTCTTGCGCCACCACCCGCTCGAGCAGGCGCGAGCCGAACCCCTTTCGGGTTGGCGCGCTCGCCGGCGGACCGCCGCTTTCGTCCCAGCCGAAGACGAAGCGCTCCTCGCTGTCCGGCGCACCAATTCCCCAGCCGATGGCGACCTGGCCGCCCTCGCAGGATAGCGCACCGTATTTTATCGCATTGGTCGCGAGCTCGTTGATCGCGAGCGCCAGCGTCAAGGACTGCTTCGCGCCGAGTTCCAGTGCCGGGCCGCTGATCACGATGCGCCCTTCGGCGATGCGATGCGGGGCCAGGGCGCCTTCGATCACCGCGCGGATCGGCGCCCCGCTCCAGCTCGATTGAGTCAGGATCGTATGCGCCTCGCCGAGCGCGGCCACCCGCTCGCCGAAGGTCACCTGCGCCTCGTCGAGCGAGCCGGCCGAGCGGAAGGTCTGGTTGGCGATCGCACCGATCATCGCCAGAACGTTCTTCATCCGGTGCGCCAGCTCGGCGTTGAGCAGGCGGGAGTTGCGCTCCGACTGCATCTTGGCCGTGGTTTCGACGACGGTGTCGATCATCCCGAGGACGGCGCCATTCTCGTCGCGGATCGGACTGTAGCAGAAGGTGAACCAGGCGCGCTCGGGATAGCCATAGCGGTCGATGACGAGGGGAAAATCCTCGATGAAGGTCGCTTCGCCCGCATAGGCCTTTTCGACCAGCGGGCCGATCTCCTGCCAGACCTCGGCCCAGACCTCGCTGAACGGCTTGCCGAGCGCCGGTGGCTTGTCGCCGAGGATCGGTCTGAAGGCGTCGTTATGGATGGTGATGAGTTCGGGGCCCCAGACGATGCATTTCGGAAAATGCGAATTGACCATCATCCCGACCGCGACCCGCAATGCGGCGGGCCAATCCTCGGGCGGCCCAAGTGTCGTCGCCCAGTCATGAGCTGCGATGGCCGCCGCCATCGCGCCGCCGCCATCGAGAAACCGTCTGCTATTGTTCAAATGTCACCTGGGATGGCGACCATCGTCGCCGAAGGGAGATATTGCTCCCTATTGAAAGCATCGCGCGACCGGCGGCAAGCGGCTTTCCCCTCGCCGCCGGTCGTGATGCTGTCCGGGCTAGGAGCCGGCGCCCGCCTTCTTGGCGAAGGTATCGATGAAGGTCTTGCTCAGGTCGACATTCGAGGTCGCCAGCTCGGGATCGAGCAGCTTCAGCGAATCATACATGCTCTTCATCGCGTCCGGCGTCGAAATACCGGTGCGCGAATAGCTCTCCTGCGAGTTCTTCACCGCGCGCAGATAGAGCGGCTTGTCGCCGAGATGGTACTCCGCCGGAACGAGATCGGCGACATCCTCGGGCTTGGCCGTCTCCAGCCATTTCAGCGACTTCATCAGCGCGTTGACCAGCTTCTGCGTGGTCACCGGGTTCTTCTCGGCGAAATCGTTCTTGAGATAGAGTACAGCCGCCGGGTTCGCGCCGCCGAACAGCGCCTTGGTGCCGGCTTCGGTGCGCGTGTCGATCAGCGCCACGACATCGCCATCGGCCTCGAGCTTCGAGGTCACCGGGTCGAGATGCGAGATCAGGTCGACCTGCTTCTGCTTGATCGCCGCGACGGCGCTCGCCCCGGCGCCGACGCCGATGATCGGCGCATCCGTCGCCTTCAGCCCGGCCTTGACCATGGCGTATTGCGCGGTCAGCGCGGTCGACGAGCCCGGCGCGGTGACGCCGATCTTCAGCCCCTTGAAGTCCGCCGCCGTCTTGACCTTGTCGGCGAGGTCCTTGCGCACCGCGATGGTGATCGCCGGGAAGCGCCCGAGCTCGATCACCGCGCGGATGTCCTGGCCCTTGGCCTGCATGCGGATGGTGTGCTCATAGGCACCGGTGACGACGTCGACCGAACCGCCGACCAAGGCCTGCAGCGACTTCGCGCCGCCGCCGAAATCGTTGATCTCGACGTCGAGGCCTTCATCCTTGAAGAAGCCCTTCTTCTCCGCGACGGTGAGCGGGAGATAGTAGAGCAGCTGCTTGCCGCCGACGCCGAGGGTCAGCTTGGGTTTCTCGGCGTTCTGGGCGAGCGCATGGGCGGAAAAGCCGAGCGCGGTGGTGAAGGCGAGCGCGGCGAGCGCCGTGCGGCGGGAAAAGCTCATGGGATTCCTCCGGGTTGTCTTTGAGCGCTTCTGAGGCGGCTTCGGGCTGAACGATAGGCGGTATCAACGGCTTGCGGCAAGCGGTCTGCGCTCCGCGTCATGTCGGGCACAGTTCGCGGAAGCGCCGGACATGGGCGCCGACGGCGGCAAGGTCAAAGGAAGCGGTGTAGCGTTCGCGGACGACGAAGCCGATCCAGGGCGATTGGAGCAGCGGCCCGAAGGCCGCGATCGCGGCCCGCCCACCGAGCGTGAGATATTCGCCGCTCGCATCCATCCGTCGGCTGATGTCGGCCGCGCGATCCCGGGACATCGCGACATTCTCGCCCTCGATGCTCCAGATCGCGCCCGCGCCGAGATCGAGGGCGACGCCGAAGGTCCCGGCCTCAGCGACGCGGCAGGAGAACAACAGCATCAGATCGCGCCCATCGGCCGATCGACTGGTGAGAACCAGTCGATGCCGGTTCATTCCGGCCCGGCCTTCGACATCGACCTGCAGCACGGCCTTGGTCTCGGCGGCAGCGCTTGCTGCCCCGCCCGGACCGGCCAAAGCGAGCAGGACCGCCCATGCGGCCGTCCGCGCGGTCACCTGTCCGCCGCTCACGTCGTCGTCGAACTTTGCCCGGGCCGCCAGACCAAGAGGCGGTTCTCGACCATGGTCACCAGCGAGTCGATCAGGATCACGAACAGCGCCAGGATCAGCATGCCCGAGAATACGCCGGTGACGTCGAAGACGCTCTCGGCCTCGTGAATCTTGTAGCCGAGCCCGGCCGAGGAACCGAGATACTCGCCGACCACCGCGCCGACCAGCGCGAAGCCGACCGAGGTATGCAGGGAGGAGAACATCCAGGTCAGCGCCGAAGGCCAGTAGACATGGCGGAAGAGCTGGCGCTCGTTCATCCCGAGCATGCGGGCATTGGCCAGCACGGTCGGCGAAACCTCCTTCACGCCCTGGTAGACGTTGAAGAAGACGATGAAGAAGACCAGTGTGAAGCCGAGCGCCACCTTCGACCAGATGCCGAGCCCGAACCAGAGCGCGAAGATCGGCGCCAGCACGACGCGCGGCAGGGCGTTCGCCGCCTTGATGTACGGGTCGAACACCGCCGCCAGCAGCGCGTTCCGGGCGAAGGCGAAGCCGAAGAAGATGCCGGCCGCCGAGCCGATGACGAAGGCGAGCACCGTCTCGGTCAGGGTTATCCCCAGATGCCAGTAGATCTCGGTGCCGGTGAGCTGCTTCCAGGTCCGCGCCAGCACGTCGATCGGCGTCGAGAAGAAGAAGCGGATCGTCTTGACGTCGCCGAAGATCGGATAGTTGCTGATGACGTGCCAGATCGCCAACGCGACGACCATCACCAGGATTTGCAGCAAAAGCAGCTTGAGCCGGTTCACGGGCTCCCCTCCCCGACCAGTTCCTTGCCCTCGCCCATGGCGTAGGCCTTCTGCACCTCGACCCGAAGCGACGACCAGATGTCGCGATGGATTTCGTGGAAGGCCTTCTCCAGCCTGATTTCGGCGATGTCGCGCGGCCGCGGCAGCGGCACCTTGTAGTCGGCGACGATGCCGGCGGCCGGACCGGCCGACATCACCACCACCCGGTCGGACAGCGCGATCGCCTCCTCCAGATCATGGGTGACGAAGATCAGTGCCTTGCGATCCTTCGACCAGAGATCGAGCAGGAGATTGCCCATGATCTGGCGGGTCTGCGCGTCGAGCGGCCCGAAGGGCTCGTCCATCAGCAGAATCTCGGGATCGCGGATCAGCATCTGCGCCAGCGCGACGCGCTTGCGCTGGCCGCCCGACAGCATGTGCGGATAGCGCTCGGTGAAGGCGCGCAGGCCGACGCGCGCCAGCCAGTCGCGGGCCCGCTTGTCGGCCTCGGCATCGGAGACGCCCATCGGCTCCAGCGCCACCTTGACGTTGTCGAGCGCCGTCTTCCACGGCATCAGCGCGTCCTGCTGGAAGAGATAGCCGGCGCGGCGGTTGAGCCCGGAGAGCGGCTTGCCGAAGATGTCGACCTTGCCGGCCGAGGGCGTGAGCAGGCCGGCGGCAGCGTTGAGCAGGGTCGACTTGCCGCAGCCGGTCGGCCCGACCACCGAGACGAATTCGCCGGTGGCGACGCTGAGATCGATCGCCTTGACCGCCTGGTATCGCGTGCCGCCCTGCAGGTGGAAGGTGATGTCCAGCCCCGCCAGGCGGACGGCCGGTGCGGGAGCGGCGCTCCCCTCGCCCGCCGTCTCCGGCGGGCCGTCTTTAGGCTGCATCAGTCTCGTTTCCCCCGCCGGGCATGGCGCCGCGCTCCGCAAGCACCGGATTCCCGGTCGATTTTTCCGTTCGCGGAAGAGTAGGCGATCATCCGACGAAGGCAACCCGTACGATATGCGAGCCTTGCGGACCTTTTTTTAACGCAGGCCGGGTAGCCGAACGCCCAAGCTTCTGCTGTATCGCTGCACGCCCTTGAAGGAGACCGGCCGGTGACCGCGCAACTCGACCTATGGATTCAGGCTCTCGTCGAGTTCATGCGGACAAACCAGCAATGGGCGCTGCCGATCGTCTTCTTCGTCGCTTTCGCCGAATGCGTCGCGATCCTGTCCTGGCTGGTGCCGGCCACGGTCTTCTTCACCGCCTTCGGTGCGATTGCCGGCGCGTCGGGCTTGAATCTCGTCCCGCTCTCGATCGCTGCCTCGCTTGGCGCGGCGTTCGGCTTCTGGCTGTCCTATTGGGCCGGCCTCGTGCTCGGCCCGCGCGTCGACGATTACTGGCCGCTGCGCGACAATCCCGACCTGCTGCGCAGGGGTCACGACTTCTTCGAGAAATGGGGCTTCCTCGGCATCATTGTTGGCCACTTCTTCGGGCCGATCAGGGCGGTGATCGCACTGGTCGCCGGCATCGTGAAGATGCCGTTCTGGGCCTTCCAGCTCGCGAATTTCGGCGCCTCCTTCGCCTGGGGCTTCGGTCTGATCTATGGCGCCGGCCAGGCGACCGAAATGATGATGAAGTTCACCGGCAAATAGGCGCAGCGCTCCCGGTTTGGGGCAGCTCCGAAACACAACGCCAGCTGAACGGACGTCTCAGATCGCGTTCAGGCTCGCGGGCCGAAAGTCCTGCCATCGCGTCGAGACCGGCCCGCCCGGTCCGCAACCGACGCGGCGGCACGGACGGCCCGGCATCCGCGCAGCTCAGCTCCTCCGGGCAGGACTTAACAGGAGTCCACGCCATGACCATGTCCCGTTTCGCCATCGGCCTCGCCGCGCTTGCCCTCGCAGCCGGCCCGGCCTTCGCGCAGACTGCGACCCCGGCCAAGCCGGCAGCACCGGCGACGACGCCCGCCATGCCGGCCTCTCCCACCGCAAAACCCGCAGCCCCCGCCGCGACGCAGGCCCAGGCCAAGAAGGTCAACATCAACACCGCCAGCGCCACCGAGCTCGACACGCTCAAGGGCATCGGCGAGGCCCGCTCCAAGAAGATCATCGAGGAGCGCGCCAAGGCGAAGTTCAAGAACTTCGACGACCTGGTGAAGCGCAACGTCCTGCCGGCCAATGTCGAGGCCGACATCAAGGACAAGATCACCTTCTGATCTCGCGTCAGGAAGCCGGCCGCGCCTGCGGCCGGCTTCCTTTCTTTGCTGCGGCTATCTCTCCCGGGCGCGGGCCGGAATCTCCGACGATTTCTCGTCGAGTTTTCGACCGCAGGCCGCGGAAGTGCCACTTACAACCGGTCGCTCCTTAGGCAGCGCTCATTCGACCGCCCTGAGAAAGACCACCCGGCTGCTTGTCACGTTGCCGGTTCTCTCCTCGAGCTGCGCCGGCGCATCGGAACTCTGGCTGCGCAGGGCCTCGTCCAGGCTTTCTCCGCCCGCCAGGCCACGCCGCTCCTCGCAACGCATGGCGATGATCCCGGTCGGATCACCGAAGAACGGAGCAGCGATCCTATCGCGCTCGCTGCAATCGCGCAGGCCGAGATCGCGCAGGTCGCGCTCACTCATATCGCAGAGCCGGTGATAGTCGCGTCGTGCCCGCAGCCAGCGACCGACACCGCCAAAGATGCCGCCCGGGACGCGGCCAAGCGAACCGCCCGTGGCGAGAACGTGCCGGGCCGGTCCGATGATGAAGCTGAGCATGATCGTTCTCCGTCATCAGAAGTGATGACGGAAGAGGACACCCTCGCACTGTCAGCTGCTGTCAGAAACTCCAGCGCCCAATGACAGCTGTTGTCAGCAGCGTTTGCGCGAATGCCGGAAGCCTATCCTTGTGGATCGGGCCTTCGGAAAGGCGGCGCCGAGGTGCCGCGGCTACGGCCGGGGAAGCCGATTTGCGTCCGAGCTGTGTGGATCTTCAGAAGCGCGAAGTGTCTCCCACGTCGCGCCGGCGATACGCAACGCCCCGGCGCGGCGCGGAACGAGGCCCCGGATGACTACAGCAAGCCGATCACGATCAACAGGAGCAGCGCGAAAGAGCCGCCCAGCGCCAGATGCGAAAGACCAAACTGAACGCCATGCGCCTCATCGAGATGAGATTCATGCAGGGTTCTAACCGGTTCCATGGTTGCCTCCCCTCCGCTCAAAAGCCGTCTCGTTCCTTGTATTCCCGTTGTCCCTTGTGCGAGCCGCGTCGCGGTCGCTGCTCAGTAGGCGATGATCTCGACGCCGATCCAGGCGATGACCGCCAGCACCAGCCCGCCGATCAGCACCATCAGCACAGGCCTGTCGAGAAAGCCCTGCCGCGCCTCGACGGCCGTTTCGACCGCAGGGTCGGCATCGGTGTGCTTGTCCGCCCGCATCGGCGGAATCGGCTGGCCGCCTTCCGTCGGAATCCGCGCTTCGCGCTCCCTCACATCCTGTTCCATAGCCATCTCCCTTGTCGCCGGCCCGAAGGTCGCGACCGGTTCTGACGTGCTCAGCCCGCCACCAGCTGCAGCATCGCGCTGGCGATCAGGGTGAGCCCGAGGCAGCCGCCAAGCAGAGCGAAGAACATCCGCTCCTGGCGTGAGATCGGGTGGGCGGCGTGGGACGTGCCCCTGCTCGCATGATGATGCCGGTGGCCGTGCCTGGCGCCCCGCTGGTTCAGCGTCTTCCGGTCGTTCATCGGACGCTCCTGCTGTTCGTGACTGCAGCATCAACGTCCATGAAGCGGTCCGGTTCCAGGCAGCCAACCTCAGCTGTTCTTGCAAACGCGGAACGGGCGCCTTGCGGCGCCCGTTCCTGACTTTCGATAAGCCGGAGCCCGGCCGCGGCGAGCCCGCAGCCCAGGACCGGATCAGTTCTTGGTCTTGTCGACCAGGGCCTTGGCCTTGATCCACGGCATCATGTCGCGGAGCTTGGCGCCGACTTCCTCAATCGGGTGAGCGGCATAGCGGGCGCGGGTCGCCTTGAACGAGGTCTGGTTGACCTTGTTCTCCAGCATCCAGTCGCGGGTGAACTTGCCCGACTGGATGTCGGCGAGCACGCGCTTCATCTCGGCCTTGGTCTCGGCGGTGATGATCCGCGGGCCGGTGACGTACTCGCCGTACTCGGCGGTGTTCGAGATCGAGTAGTTCATGTTGGCGATGCCGCCCTCGTAGATGAGGTCGACGATCAGCTTCACTTCGTGCAGGCACTCGAAATAGGCCATCTCGGGCGCATAGCCGGCCTCGGTCAGGGTCTCGTAGCCGGCCTTGATCAGCTCGACCAGGCCGCCGCAGAGCACGACCTGCTCGCCGAACAGGTCGGTCTCGCACTCTTCCTTGAAGGTCGTCTCGATGATGCCGGCGCGACCGCCGCCATTGGCCGAGGCGTAGGAGAGGCCGAGGTCATGGGCGTTGCCGGTCGCGTCCTGGTGGATCGCGATCAGGGTCGGCACGCCGCCGCCGCGCTGATACTCGGAACGGACGGTGTGGCCGGGGCCCTTCGGGGCGACCATCAGCACGTCGAGGTCCTTGCGCGGCTCGATCAGGTTGAAGTGGACGTTGAGGCCGTGCGCGAACAGAAGGGCAGCGCCCTCCTTCATGTTGGCGTGCAGCTCGTCGCGATAGATGTCGCCCTGCAGTTCGTCGGGGGTCAGCATCATCATGATGTCGGAGACCTTGGCGGCCTCGGACGGGGTCATGACCTTGAAGCCGGCCTCTTCGGCCTTCTTGCGGGTGGCCGAGCCGGCCTTCAGCGCGATGATGATCTCCTTGACGCCGGAATCGCGCAGGTTGAGCGCGTGCGCATGGCCCTGGCTGCCGTAGCCGACGATGCAGACCTTCTTGCCCTTGATCAGGTTGATGTCGGCGTCACGATCGTAATAAACGCGCATTGGATGCGTCCTTCCTTGGGTTGATCTCTTGGTTTCAGGCTTTCGGTGCGGGTTTCGCCCGCCCGTGAAGTGCGAGGAACTGGTCGGCGGCGCGGGCGGCGTCGCGCTCGATCTCGGCAGCGCTGAGCTTCAGCGCATCGCCGAGCAGTAGGCGGATCTGCACGTCGCGGCCGACCAGGCCGAAAAAGGTCCGGAACGCCGTCTCGGCATCGTCGAAGTCGAGCAGCCCGGCCTCGCGCCCGTCCTCGAGCAGCGGCCGCAGCCGCTCGCCGATGGCGAAGCGTCCATTGGCGAGCACGATGCCGCCGAGATTGCTCTCATGGGTGGCGGCATGGCTGATGGCGAGGCGGTTGAGCGCGATCGAGGTCGGGCTCGAGATCACCTCGAGCCAGTTCACGGCGAAGCGGATCAGGCTGTCGCGCAAGGACAGCGCATCGAGCTTCTGGCGGTCGTAATTGCCCGCGCGGACCTTCGAGGCCTGCCACTGCACGGTCGCGGTCAGGAGCCCGTCCCGGTCTCCGAACCACTTGTAGAGCGTCTCCTTGGAGCAGCTCGCCCGCCGCGCCACGGCCGCCATGGTCAGCTGATCGCCCTTCTCCACCATCAGTCCGAGCACGGCATCGAGCACCGCGAGCTGTCGCGGTGTCAGCGCCTCTGCCTGGCTTTCGGTGGCGGGATTGGTCATGAATCGGAACAGTACCGTACGTTACGGTTCCGTGATCTATCGCAGGGCCCGCGGCCGTGCAAGCGGAAAGCTGCGGCGACGCCCGGCCTCCCCCGCGGCGCCGCAGGGCCTATATAGTCTTGAGCCGAACGCATTGCCGAAACCCGACGGAGCCTTGCCCATGACCCCGCCCGCAGCCACCGCGATTCTCGATTTCTGGCGCGAGGCCGGGCCGGAGAAATGGTTCGCCAAGGACGACGCTTTCGATGCGGATATCCGCCGGCGCTTCCTCGCCGCGGTCGAAGCCGCCGCCCGCGGCGAGCTGAGCGACTGGGAAGAGACGCCGGACGGCGTCTATGCACTGCTGCTCCTGCTCGACCAGTTCCCGCGCAATCTCTATCGCGGCTCGCCGCAGGCCTTTGCCACCGACCCGCTGGCGCTAGCCGTCGCCGAGCGCGCCATTGCGCGCGGTTTCGACCAGGCTTTCGAGAACCCGGAGCGGCGCTTCATCTACATGCCGTTGATGCATTCCGAGGATCTCGCCGACCAGCAGCGCTGCGTCGCGCTCTGCGAGGCGGCCGACGACCCGGAAGGCGTGCATTACGCCGTGGTTCACCGCGACATCATCCGCGACTTCGGCCGTTTCCCGCACCGTAATCCCGTCCTCGGCCGGCAGAGCTCGGCCGAGGAGCGGCGCTTCCTCGACGATGGCGGCTTCAGCGGCTAAAGCTCAGCCGCCCATCGAGGCGCGATGCGCCTGCGCCAGCTCGGCAAGGCTCTTGAAATGGAAATCGACATGCGGCCGCGTCGCGGGATCTTGCGTCGCGCCGCTGCCCGCCATGCCGAAGCGCCGGTCGATCCAGGCCCGCGCAAGCCCGGCCCGCTCCGCCGGGACATGGTCGTGGAAGAGACTCTGCGCAGTGTGCAGAACCGCCCCGGCCTGGAGGCCGAGATCGGCTTCCAGATGCCTGAGCAGATGGACGAAGTTGCGCGGATCGGGCTTGTAGGAGCCGATATCCTCGGCGGTGTAGATCGCATCGAAGGCGACGCCGAGCTTGCGGTTGCTCGCCGCAAAGCTCGCGCGATCGACATTGGAGAGGATCACCAGCCTGAAGTGCCGCTTGAGATAGGCCAGCGCCTCGGCTGAATCCGGGAAGGCCGGCCAGTCCGGCACAGAACCGCCGAAGCGCTCGTTCAGGTCGGCATGGATGTGAACGCCCAGGTCTTTGGCCAGGCGGGCATGGACGGCGGCGAGCAGCGTCGAATAACGCAGCGACGGCGCGGCTTCCTCGATTTCACTCTCGATCCGGCCGAAGCGGGCGAGCGCCTCCTCGCGGTCGAGATCGAGCCGGCCAGCGCTGATCAGTGGCTGCAGCGCGTTCCAGATCCCGGTCTCCCAGTCGATCAGCGTGCCGTAGCAGTCGAAGGTCAGGACCTTGAAATCGGTGAGTTTCATCGCGGGTCGTCCTCATGGCTCGGGGTCGCGCCGACCATAGCCAGGGCCCGAACCGCCATGATGAGGCAAAGCTCCGAACGGCTTGACCGAAACTGCGCTTCTCGTAGCGAAGCCGTCCGCCTCTGAGCCCTCATCCTGAGGAGGCCGTGCAGCGGCCGTCTCGAAGGATGCTCCAGGAGGTTCCTGAAACAGCTGGAACATCCTTCGAGACGCAGCCCAACCTGCTCCTCAGGATGAGGGCTGAGGTTGCAAACAGTTCGTCAGCCCCGGCTCGCGGCCCTGAACTCCGATGGCGTCAGTCCGAAGCGCCGCCTGAACTGCCGGTTGAAGGACGAGGCATTCTGGTAGCCGATCGCGTAGGCGATCTCGCAGATCGGCAGCGAGGTCGTGACCAACCGATCGGCGGCCTCGTCGAACAGCCGGCTTAGCTGGGATTGCTTCGGCGACTGCCCCGTCGTCGCCCGGAAGAGCTCGTGGAAGCGGCTCTGGCCGAGGCCTGCCGCCCTCGCCATCTCGGAGACGCTTCCAGGCCGCGACGCGCCAGCGACATCGAGCACGCGGCCTTCCGCGCGCGACAATGGGCGGGGCAGAGCCTGCGGCTCGATCAATTGCAGCCCCGCCAGCGCCAGGCCGGCGGCATCGCTCGCCCGGCAGGCACCGGCCTCAACCTCGGCGCCGAGCTGACGGAACATCCGCCACAGCCAGGGCTCGACCCGCGTCAGCGACGGCACGGGATCGCGCAGCACGGCCGGCGCCGCCTCGCCTACGAAGGCGTCCGTCTCGACATCGAGGATGAGCATGCTGCAATCGACGCTCGGCTCGAAATCATGCTGATGGTCGCGCGGAATGACGGCGACGCAGTTGCGCGAGACGACGCTGCGATGCCCTTCGACATCGAGCCGCATGGCGCCCTGCATCGGCAGCAGGATCTGGCTGTAATCGTGGCTATGGCGGTCGGCGCCGCGATAGCTGCGGATTTCGAGATGGATCGACATCGCCTGCTCACATGCGAGGGATCATGCGGCGCATTTGCCGCCAATCGCCGCGCGCGAGCAAGTGCAAGCGACCGCGGCTCAGCCGCCGCCCTGCTGCGCCGCGATCCGCTGCAGGAAGATCGCGATGACGGTCAGGCCGAAACCGGCCCACCACAGCGGCGAGCGCAGGCTCCTGCCGCTGCCGAGAGGCTCGGGCTGGGCCCGGCCCGAAAGCCGCTGCAGGATCGGCCAGGTGAAGCAGGCGAGGCCGAGGATGCCGAGGCCGAGCGCGAACTGTTCCAGACCGAGCATCACGCGCCGGCCCTCCCGGCTGCGAAGGCCAGAAGGCCAGGGGGACCATCAATCATGCAGGGCTCCTTCATCGCGCGGACCGACCTCACATCGCGTCCGGGCCGCGGCTCATCGCGGCGATGCCGGTACGCGAGACCTCGGTCAGGCCGACCACGGTCATCAGCTTGATGAAGCGCTCGATCTCCTCGGTCGAGCCGGTGAGCTCGAAGACGAAGGAGGTCAGCGTCGCATCGAGCGTACGCGCGCCGAAGGCGGCGGCGAGCCGCATCGCCTCGACACGATGGTCGCCCTTGCCGACCACCTTGAGCAGGCAGAGCTCGCGCTCGATGGCCTCGCCCTGCAAGGTCAGGTCGACGACGCGGTGCACCGGCACCAGCCGGTCGAGGTGCGCCTTGATCTGGTCGATGACATTGGCGGTACCGGAGGTCACCACGGTGATGCGCGAGATGTGCTTCTCGTGCTCGGTCTCGGAAACCGTGAGGCTCTCGATGTTGTAGCCGCGGCCGGAGAATAGCCCGGCGATGCGGGCGAGAACGCCAGGTTCGTTGTCGACGATCACCGCCAGCGTGTGGCGCGCGATCGGCTGGGCGGTCGGGGCGGTCGGATAATGCGTCGTGTTCATCGTTAGGCCTTGCTGCGGCTGAGATGGGGGCGGAATTCCTCGAGGACCGGCTCGTCGACCTCGTCCTCGTCGATGATCCAGGGTTCGGCGAGCGCGGCCATGCGCCAGGATTGATAGCCCCGCGTCGCCTGTACCGCCTCGACATAGGTGGCGCTGACCGGGTCGAGCGCGATGCCGTAGCCGGTGAAGCGCGCTCCGACCGGCGCGAACATCGCGTCAGCCGCGCCGAAGGCGCCGAACAGGAACGGCCCGCTTTCGCCGAACCGCGCCCGCGCCTCGCGCCAGATCGCCGTGATGCGCGCAACATCGGCGGCGACCTTGGCGCCGCGATCGCGCGGATGGAACTGGCGCGCGATATTCATCGGGCAGGCGCCGCGTAGCGCGGAAAAGCCCGCATGCATCTCGGCCGCGATAGAGCGCGCCATGGCGCGCGCCGCCGGCTCGCGCGGCCAGACCGGCAGGTCCGGCCTGAGATCGGCGATGCGGTCCATGATCGCCAGCGATTCCCAGACCTGGATCTCGCCGTCGAGCAGGGCCGGCACCTTGCCGGTCGGCGTGAAGGCGGAGATCGCCCGCTTCCATTCGGGGTCGTCGAAGGTCTGGCCGAACGGGATCAGCACCTCCTCGAAGGGGATGCCGAGCTCGGTCAGCAGCAGCCAGGGCCGCAGCGACCATGACGAGTAGGTCTTGTTGGCGATGACCAGCTTCATGCCGCGACCTGCTCGGCCATGTCGCCAACGAAGTCGAGGGCGGCCTCGACATGCAGCGCCGTGGTGTCGAAGACCGGGATCTCGAAATCGGACTGCGAGAGAAGCAGCGTGATCTCGGTGCAGCCCAGGATGACGCCGTCGGCGCCCTCCTCACGGATCGCCCGGCCGACGATCTCGAGATAGCGCGCCTTGGAAGCGGGCTCGATCCGGCCGCGGCAGAGCTCCTCATAGATGATGCGATGGACGTCCGTCCGCTCGGCCTCGTCCGGCACCAGGGCCTCGACGCCGAAGGCGGCGAGCCGGTCGCGATAGAAGCGCTGTTCCATCGTGAAGCGCGTCGCCAGCAGCAGCGGCCGGCGGCTCTGCGTCCTGCGGATCGCCTTGGCGGTGACGTCGGCGAGATGCAGGAAGGGCAGGTTCGTCGCCTGGGTGATATGGTCGGCGAGCTTGTGCATGGTGTTGGTCGCCAGCACGAGGCAGGAGGCACCGCCGCTTTCCAGGCGCCGGGCACTGTTGGCCATCGCCGCGCCGGCAGCCGCCCAGTCTCCAGCCGCCTGCATCTCGGCGATCGGCGAAAAATCGACCGAATGCATCAGGACATCGGCCGAGTGCAGCCCGCCCTGGCGCATGCGCACGCCCTCGTTCAGCAGCCGGTAATAGACCGCCGTCGATTCCCAGCTCATCCCGCCGATCAGGCCGATGGTCGCCATCTGCTCCCCCCTGTGCCGAGGCCGTCATTCTCGGGCGCTGCGATTGGCAGGTCCGAGACACTCCTGATGAGGAGGTGCCGACCGGCGCCTCGCTCTGCCTGGGATGCCCGGGTCAGGCCCGGGCATGATGCCGCCCGATCAAACGAGCTGCTTGCCCTTGGCGTCGATGATCTCGCCGGTATCGCCCTCGAAATCGGGCAGGATCATCTCGTTATGCGCCTTGCCCGACGGGATCATCGGGAAGCAGTTCTCTTCCTTCGCCACCAGGCAGTCGAAGATCACCGGGCCTGGCGTCTCGATCATCTGCATGATCGCGGCGTCGAGCTCGGCCGGGTCGGAGCAGCGGATACCCTTGCCGCCATAGGCCTCAGCCAGCTTGACGAAGTCCGGCAGCGAGGCCGAGTAACTCTCGGAATAGCGCCCGCCATGCAGCAGCTCCTGCCACTGGCGCACCATGCCCATGTACTCGTTGTTCAGGATGAAGATCTTGACCGGCAGCCGGTACTGCACCGCCGTCGACATCTCCTGCATGTTCATCAGGATCGAGGCCTCGCCGGCGATGTCGATCACCAGCGCGCCCGGATTCTTCATCTGCACGCCGATCGCCGCCGGCAGGCCGTAGCCCATGGTGCCGAGCCCGCCGGAGGTCATCCAGCGGTTCGGCTCCTGGAAGCGGAAATACTGAGCGGCCCACATCTGGTGCTGGCCGACCTCGGTGGTGACGTAGGTGTTGCGGTCCTTGGTCAGCTCGTAGAGCCGCTCGATCGCGTATTGCGGCTTGATCACCGAGCCGGACTGCTTGTAGCCGAGGCTGTTCCGCGCCCGCCAGCCGTCGATCTGGGTCCACCAGGCGGTGAGCGCGGTCTTGTCGATCTGCGGCGAGGTCTCGCGCCAGATCCGGACCATATCCTCGAGCACATGCGCGCAATCGCCGACGATGCCGATGTCGACCTTGACGTTCTTGTTGATCGAGGACGGATCGATGTCGATGTGGATCTTCTTCGAATGCGGCGAGAACGCGTCGAGCCGGCCGGTGATGCGGTCGTCGAAGCGCGCGCCGATGTTGATCATGACGTCGCAGTCATGCATGGCGAGGTTCGCCTCGTAGGTGCCGTGCATGCCGAGCATGCCGAGCCATTGCCGATCGGCCGCCGGGAAGGCGCCCAGCCCCATCAGCGTCGAGGTCACCGGATAGCCGGTCAGCCGCGCCAGCTCGCGCAGCAGCGCCGAGGCGTGCGGGCCGGAATTGATCACGCCGCCGCCGGTGTAGAACACCGGCTTCCTGGCCTTGGCGATCAGCTCGACAGCGGCCTTGATCTTGTTGAGGTCGCCCTTCACCGTCGGACGGTAGGTCTTGTGCTGGTTGTCGCGCGGGCGGCTATAGGCGCCGGTCGCGAACTGGATGTCCTTCGGGATGTCGATCACGACCGGGCCGGGCCGGCCGTTGGCGGCGACATAGAAGGCCTCATGCAGGACGCGCGGCAGGTCGGCGATGCTCTTCACCAGGTAGTTGTGCTTGGTGCAGGAGCGCGTGATGCCGACCGTGTCGCATTCCTGGAAGGCGTCGGAGCCGATCAGATGCGTCGGGACCTGGCCGGTGATGACGACGAGCGGGATCGAGTCGAGCAGCGCATCGGTCAGGCCGGTGACGGCATTGGTCGCGCCCGGCCCCGAGGTGACGAGGACGCAGCCGACCTTGCCGGCGGCGGAGCGGGCATAGCCCTCGGCGGCATGGACCGCGCCCTGCTCGTGCCGGACGAGCACGTGCTTGACCTTCTCCTGCTGGAAGAGCGCGTCATAGATCGGCAGCACGGCGCCGCCGGGATAGCCGAAGAGATGTTCGACGCCCTGATCCTGGAGGGCGCGAACGACCATTTCGGCGCCGGTCATCATCTCGCTCATAACGGTCTCCTGCGGAGGTCTGTCTTGTCGGGTTCGGCTGGAAAAAGGCAATAAAAAAGGCCCTCGGAGGGGCCTGGGCGTGCGCTGGCGTCGGGGACACCCGGTTTGTTAAACCGGCCCCTACCAGCGCACCTTTACGAGAATGAGCTTGCGCATGTCGCGCCCTTGCAGTGAACGAATTTGGCGGACGCTAGCCGAGCGCTGCCAGTCGGTCAAGCGGGTCGCGGCTCCTAATCTTGCGCCGGAGGGTAATTTCCCGGCACTTTTGTTGCCGAAAAGGAACACTTTCTCAAGACCCGCCTGCTACCGAACCGGGAGACGGAACTCGGGCGCGATGTATCAGGAAGTCCACACCCACAACATCGCCGAGAGAGCCTACGCTCCCGAAGTCGCCGACCTGCTGCGCCGCTTCGAACGCAGCGCACGGGGAAACCCCGGCGGTGCGCCCTTCGAGGATTTCAGCACCGAGCTGCTCTCCTTCTGCAGTCGCGACATCATGATCATGGCGCCGGCAGAAGGGGACTACGTCTACGAACATTTCGGCCGCGACATCGCCCGCAATGTCGGCGGAGATCGGACCGGCGCACGCGTCTCGGGCATGTCGCCGAACGTCTCCCGCTTCACCATCACCTGCTATGATCAGGTGCTGGCGAGCGGCAAGCCGCTCTACTCCATCCACCGTGCCGTCAAGACGGTCCGTGTCAGTCTCTGGGAACGCCTGGTGCTGCCGACGACCAGCGCCGACGGCGAGCGCCGCCTCATCGTCTTCAGCAAGCCCATGCATTTCCACGAGGAGCTGCTGAAGACCGTTCTCGACACCTCGCCGGCCGGCATCGTCGCGCTGCGGGCCGTGCGCGACGAGGAAGGCAATATCGACCGCACGGTGATCATCACCGCCAACCGCCGAGCGGCGGCGATGGCGGGACATGCCGAAGACACGCTGGTCGATTCCGAGGGACGCCGGGCCCTGCCCTTCCTCGCCGACGACACGGTCTGGCGCCGTTGCCTCTATGTCATGGAGCTGCGTCGCGGCGACATGCTCGAGACCTGCCATACAATCGAAGGGCGCGAGATCTGGCTGCAGATCGCCCTCGCCCCGCTCGGCGACGGGCTGGTGATGACCCTCACCGACATTTCCGAACTGAAGCTCGCCAACCTCACCCTGCAGAGCCGGGCCGCGACGCTGGCGCTCGAGATCGGCAAGGAGCGCGCGACGCGGCGCGCCCTCTCGCACGAACTCGGCCAGCGCGAGGAGCGCGAGCAGGAGCTGCGCCGCCTTGCCGAGACCGATCCGCTGACGACGCTGCTCAATCGCCGCTCGCTGACCGAGAAGGCGAATGCCGAAATCGCATCCGCAGCTGCCTCCGGCGATGAAACCTCACTGTTCATCATCGATCTCGACCACTTCAAGCAGGTCAACGACAGCCATGGACATGCTGCCGGCGACGCCGTGATCCGCGCCTTCGCCGATCTCCTGCTCGGCCAGATGCGCCCCGGCCAGGACCTCGTCGGCCGTCTCGGCGGCGAGGAATTCGCCGTGCTGCTGCCGCACACCGGCGCGGATGAGGCACACCGCATCGCCGAGAGACTGCATGCCTCCCTGCGCCGGACCCATCTACCGGTTTCGGAGACGCTCGACCTTCAGGTCACCGCCAGCATCGGCATCGCGACGCGCCATCACGACGAGGACTTCAACGCCTTCGTCGCCCGCGCCGACAAGCAGCTCTACCGGGCCAAGAACGAGGGCCGGAACTGCATCCGCAGCGCCGGGGACGAGATCGCCGCCGCGGCCTGACTGCTCCGCTCAGCCCACCTGTTCGAGTTCGGCGAGGGCGAAGGCAAGCCCGGCCTCGGGTGCGACGGCATGCCAGCCCGCCATCTGGTGGCGAAACCAGGTGACCTGGCGCTTGGCATAGGCGCGCGTATCGGCCTTGCCGCGCGCTACGGCCTCTTCGAGCGAGAGCGCGCCGTCGAGATGGGCGATCAGCCCGGGCACGCCATGCGCCCGCATCACCGGCAACAGCGGATCGAGCCGCCTCTCCCGCAGCGCTGCGACCTCTTCCAGCGCGCCAGCCGCCATCATCGCGTCGAAACGCCGGTCGATCCGCTCGCGCACCAACTCGCGCTCCGGAGCGAGGAATATCTGCAGCAGCCTCTCCCCCGCGAGCGGCCCGGGCTGACGCTCGCCCTGGAAGCTTGAGAGCGAACGGCCGGTCGCGGCCAGCACTTCCAGCGCCCGCATCACCCGCAGCCGATCGCTGGGGCGCAGCTTTGCTGCCATCTCCGGATCCTGCTCGGAGAGCTCGGCGTGCAGTTCGCCGGTCGTGCGCTCGGCCGCATGGGCGCGGAAGCTGGAGCGGACCGCCTCGGGAACCGGCGGAATGGCGGAGAGCCCTTCCGTCAGCGCCTTGAAATAGAGGCCGGTGCCGCCGACCAGCACCGGGATTTGCCCTTGCCTCGCCAACACGTCGAGCAGCGCGCTCGCCTCGGCCGCATAAGCCGCGACCGAATGGTTGGTGGCGCCGTCGACATGGCCGTAGAGGTGGTGCGGGACATCCCCCATCTCCTCCGGCGTCGGCCGGGCGGTGATCACCGAGAGATCGCGATAGACCTGCATCGAATCGGCATTGATCACGACGCCGCCGAAGCGCTGCGCCAGAGCGGCAGCCAGTGCCGACTTGCCGCTTGCCGTCGGACCTGCGATGAGCACCGCCCTGAACGTCACTTCAGCTCCGGATCCCATGTCGCTCGTCGCCACGCTCGTTTCCGCCCACGGTCAGGCCCTGCTCGACGACGCGCTGCTGGCGCGCCTGCGCGCCGCAACGCCCTGGCCGACGACCCTGGCGCGCCTCGATGGCGAGGTCGCCGTCGACCTCTTCGCGGAAGCGGACGGTGCGCGCAAGCTCGAAGCGGCACTGCGCGCCGCGCTCGAAGG